>JAHKAY010000010.1 GCA_018825785.1 Chloroflexota bacterium
CTTTCTCTCCGTGCTGGCGATTGGGGTGGGGGTGGTGGCCCTGGGGGTCCTGCTTCTGGGGGCCATGGGGCGCTTCGGCCTGGCCTTCTCCCGCTTCCTCCCCCTGCGCCTGCGCTCCCTGTACCTACCCTTCCAGGAGGGCACCCTGGGCAGTTTCCGCCAACTCCTACCCGTCGGCCTCCAGGGTCTGGGGATATGGCTGCTGGAAACGGGCCGGTTCTATCTAGTAGCCCTGGCCCTGGGGGTCCACCCCAGCCCCTTCCTCCTCCTCTTCGCCGCCCAGGCCGTCGCCCTGCTCGTCGCCATCCCCTTCACCCCCGCCGGCCTGGGCCTGGTGGAGGCAGGGGTGGCAGGCGTGCTCATGACCGCCCTCACCAGGGAGGAGGCCTGGTCTGTAGCCCTGGTGGACAGGACCATCAGCTACCTCAGCCTGATTGCGGTGGGGCTGGTCTTCTTCGCCCTGAGGCAGATGTCTAGGGCAAGGTCCAGGAGCGGATAAAGGCCCCGCTGGGCACCCAGCTTGCATTGGCGACGGACCAAGCCGTGTTGGGGGGCTGGGTGTAGCCCGGTATCTGCCGGACATAAGCCTGGAGGATAACATCCCCGGCGGTGGCAGTAATCACATAGTCCCGGTAGGCTGTAAGATAGACCCAGGTATCCGCGGTGCCACCCGAGGGGGCAAAGGGGGCGGTGGTCTTGGTCTCCCGCCCCCGGGTGTTGTCAAAGACCACCGAGTAAAGCCCCGGCCCGATGGCTATGGACACCGAGAGGTTATTGGTGGCGGTGCCGGGAGTGCTCCCTGTGTCCAGGGTGGGGGGGTCCTTGGGCCAGTTGTCTATCCTCCCCGGTGGAAAGGGCTGGCCGGTGCGGTCGTCAATAGGCAGTCCATCCCACACCCCCACCCGGGAGACACCCCGAGGGCTGTAGGCCCAGTTTATTATCAGGATACCCGCCCTCACATTGAAGATGCGCATCAGGTAGCCGTAGCCCCCGGGGAGGGTGGCAAAGTCCGGATTGAGGGTCCCGGGGTCAAGGTACTGCTGCTGGCCGGCGGGCTGGGTCCCCGGGGAAGGGGAGGAGAGGCTCAGGCTCACCGTATATCCATTGACCGTTACCGAAGGGAGGGCATAGCTGGTAGTAATCTGGTAGGTGTCGTAGGGCTGGCCAGGTAAGTGGGGATTATAGGTAACATAGGTTGTGGGGATGCCGTCGGCACCCATTTTGAGGTCGGCCATCACCCTTTTTATGCCCGCCTCGGCGGCTGCCTGCTGATAGGCCCGTTCCAGGGCCTTGTCCCGGCTCCTTAGGGTGACCCCCGCATAGGTGAGCAGGGGGGTCACCACCAGGGCAGCCATGGCCATAAAGACCAGGGCCCAGGCCAGGGCCTGCCCCTTCTCTCTTCCGACCCTTTCTCTCATCTTTCCCCCTACGAAGCCAGGAACTGCAACTGGTCCGCGGAGAGGGTAAAGGTGGGCGTATTGGAAGCCTCCACCTTTATCCTTACCACCCTCACCTGGTTGATGTAGGCCAGATAGGCCGGGTCCAGAAGCAGGAAGTTAAAGTTCTGGGATGTGTCGGCCTGGGTGAGAGTAAAGCTGGCGGTCGCGGTGGACGAGAAATCGCCGGTGGCGGGGTCAATCACATAGAAGAGCACTGCTGTACCGGCCTTGCTGGACTGGGCGGTGAACCTCACCTCCACCTGGGAGATGGTAGAGGGTAAGGTCATGGTCTCGCTGTCCCCCCGCCAGGTCACCCACTTGGTGCCCCCGCCGGTGGTGGAGTCAACAACATAGAAGACCCCGTCTATATCCCGGAGGGCGGCCACCCCCCCGGAGACAAATGTCCCCCTCTGGATAGTGGGGGCAGAGGCCAGGTAGTAGGTGTATACGCCCGGGGGCGGGGTGGGGGTGGCGGTCTGCCCCGGGGGGGCCACCAGGGGCTCCTGCCGGGGCCTCAGGGCGGCGGTAATGGTGGCACTCTCGGTAACAGGACTGGCTCCCGCCTCTTCTACAGTAGCCGTGACCCTCACCTCCAGGTAGTAGCTGGAGGGAAACCAGGAAAAGCTGACATCCCCTTCCTGGGCGATGTGCCTGGCCAGGGCCAGGGTGCTCTGCGGCACCCCACCCACCACCTCCTGGCGCATCAGGTTCCCCGATTCATAGTAGTAGGTGACGCTAGACTGGGAAACCCCCGCCCCGGTCCGGGAGTTCCACTCAAACCGACCATAGTTAGGGCTGGAGAGGGGGGTATAGGCCTCCGCCATGTTTGCGTCCCGGCTGGCCCAGTAGTTCACCTGCTCCACGTCAGAGAGGGCAGTCAGGGTGTCCTGGGGACGGCCAGGGAGCCAGATGAGGGCAAAGACCGCCGCCGCCAGGCCCGTTACCACCAGCCCGGTGAGGGCCAGTCCGATGAGCACCTCCGCCAGGGTGAAGCCCCTTCCGCCCTCCCCCCCGTTCCCTTGACGGCTACCTGCCTTTGCCCTCATTCCCTCACCTTGTAGCCCTGGAGCTCCATATTGCCGAAAGGCCCGTCCACCCTGATGGTGATGAGCTGGACTGTCTCCGGGGCAGCGCTTCCACCGGGGTACTGATAGCTCACCGGCACCGTCGCCGTTATCTGGATGGTGTAGCCAGCCGGGATACCGGGGACCTGGGTATAGGCGGCGGGGAGGGGGTCATAGGGCTGGCGGAGGACATCCTCCAACTGGCCCTGGGCCAGGCGATACATGCTTGCCCGGTCCTGGGCCCGGTCCGCCGCCGTCACCCCCACCGATACCCCTCCCAGGAGGGCCGGGACTGTGACAGCCGCCAGGGCCAGCCCGATGAGCACCTCCAGGAGAATATAGCCCCTTTTCATCAGCCCCAGTTTATCCCCCGCCTGCTAGTGGGTCAATGTGGAAAGTGGTAAGATATTCACGCTATGTGGTGGCGAAGGCGTGGCTTTCATGCCGGGTTCCGTTTCGGCTTCCCACCGTTCTTCATTCTACTTCGGCTCCCGTCCCTTCCCCAGCAAAGAAGAATACATCAAGATGCTGGAGGACCATAAGAAGGAACTGGAGGTAGAGCTCCAGGAGGTAACCAAAGAGATAGAAGAGCTCAAGAAGGGCTAGAGCCGGCCGACGGGTATGGTATACTGAGAAAGCCTCGGGCTTTCCAGTCTCTCATTTTTTTGGCGAAGGAGGACGGGCCCCATGGGAAAGGCCAACCGGATAGTTGTACTCTTTAAAGAAGTAGGGAAGGAAGACTTATCCCTGGTCGGAGGGAAGGGGGCCAACCTGGGCGAGCTCCTCCGCCACGGCATCCCTGTCCCGCCTGGCTTTGTCGTTACCGCCCCGGCCTATTCATCCTTCCTGGAGAAGGCCCGCCTCAAAGCCCCTATCCAGGAACTCCTGGAAAAGCTGGACCGCTCTGATACCCAGGCCCTCCAGGAGACCGCCGCCCGCATCAAGGAACTGATAACCGAGGCCCCTATGCCCGCCGAGATAGCCGAAGCCATTGAGCATGCCTACAGAAATCTGGGGGGAGGGTCGGTGGCAGTGCGCTCCTCGGCCACAGCCGAGGACCTGCCGGAAGCATCCTTCGCCGGCCAGCAGCGGACCTTTCTCAACGTGCGGGGAGAGAAGGAGGTGGTGAAGGCCGTCCTGGGCTGCTGGGCCTCCCTCTTTGAGCCCCGGGCTATCTTCTACCGCACCCAGCACCGCTTTGACCACCTGGACATCGCCATTGCCGTCCCGGTCCAGCGCATGGTCCAGTCCCATGTCTCGGGGGTAATGTTCACCGTGGAGCCGGTAGCCTCCGATAGTAGCAAGATAGTTATTGAGGCCGTCTTTGGACTGGGGGAGGCCATCGTCTCGGGCGAGGTAACCCCGGACCTCTATGTGGTGGACAAGAGGGACTTCCAGATTGTGGAAAAGAAAGTGGGGCGTCAGGAATGGCAGCTCATCCGCAACCCCCTGCGCTGGGGGGCCAAAGGAGAAGCCAATATCAAGGTCACCCTCCTCCCCCAGGAACAGACCCTCCAGAAGCTCACCGACCAGGAGGTCCTGAAGCTGGCCCAACTGGGAAAGCAGATTGAGGACATCTACAAGTTCCCCCAGGACATTGAATGGGCCAGGGAAGGCAGGGAGTTCTTCATCGTCCAGACTCGCCCCGTCACCACCATGCGCGCCCGGGAGGAGGCGTTGCCGGAGATAGACCTGCCCCTCATCCTCACCGGGGCAAAGGGCAGCCCGGGCATCGCCTCCGGCCCGGTAAAGATAGTGTCCGATGCCAGCGAGATAGGCAAGGTGGCCAAGGGGGATGTGCTGGTGGCCAAGGTGACCAACCCCGACTTCGTCCCCGCCATGAAGAGGGCGGTGGGCATTGTTACCGACGAGGGGGGCCGGACCTCCCACGCCGCCATCGTCAGCCGGGAGCTAGGCATCCCCTGCGTGGTGGGCACCAGCAAGGCTACCCATGTCCTGAAGGACAGAACCATCATCACCGTTGACGGCTCCCAGGGCAAGGTCCACCTCGGCCGGGCGGTGGTCTCCCCCGCCCCCACCCCCCGCGTGGTCCGCCGCGCCCTCCACACCAAGACGAGGCTTTATGTCAACCTGGCCGAGCCGGAAAGGGCGGAGGAGATAGCGGCCCGGGATGTGGAGGGGGTGGGGCTCCTCCGGGCCGAGTTCATCATCGCCCAGATAGGCCTCCACCCCCGCTATGTCCTGGCCAAAGGGCGGCAGGAGGAGTTTATCAGCCGCCTGGCCGAAGGCCTCACCACCTTCACCCGCGCATTCCACCCCCGCCCGGTGGTCTACCGCACCACCGATTTCAAGACCAACGAATACCGCAACCTGGAGGGCGGGGCCGAATACGAGCAGGAGGAAGAGAACCCCATGCTGGGCTACCGGGGCTGCTCCCGCTACGTCCGGGAAAAGGATGCCTTCCAGCTAGAGATAGACGCCATCAAGAGGGTTAGAGAGAAATACAACAACCTCTGGGTGATGGTCCCCTTCGTCCGCACCGTGGAGGAGATGGCCCGGACCAGGGAGCTCCTGGAGGCAGGAGGGCTCAAGGCTTCGGCAGACTTCAAACTCTGGATGATGACCGAGATCCCATCCAACATCTTCCTCCTGGGCAAGTTCATCGATGTGGGCATAGACGGCATATCCATCGGCTCCAACGACCTCACCCAGCTCATCCTGGGCATTGACCGGGACAACACCCTCCTGGCCCAGGACTTTGATGAGAGAAACGAGGCAGTGATGCTCGCCCTAGAGCAGGCCATCAAGACCTGCGTCCACCGGGGCATCACCAGCTCCATCTGCGGCCAGGCCCCCTCGGTCTACCCTGAACTTACCGAGAAGCTGGTGGAGTGGGGGATTACCTCCGTCTCCGTCAGCCCAGACATGATAGACCAGACCCGGGAAATAATCGCCGATGTGGAAGCCCGCCTTGCCACCCCTTCCCGTCTCCGCCGCCTGGCCCGGAGCCGTGAAGAAGAGGAAGGATGACCCTCGGTGAAGTCCGCCAGCGCCTGGAGGAGAGGGAGGAAGCTCTCTCCCCCTATGCCACAAGAAGCTCTCTGAGCCACCGGCTCCGCCCCGAGCCCCCCGACGCCCTCCGCACCACCTTCCAGCGGGACAGGGACCGTATCCTCCACTCCAAGGCCTTCCGCCGCCTCAAGCACAAGACCCAGGTCTTCATCAACCCGGAGGGGGACCATTTTGTTACCCGCCTCACCCATACCCTGGAGGTAGCCCAGATAGCCCGCACCATCGCCCGGGCCCTGAACCTGAACGAGGACCTGGCCGAGGCCATCGCCCTGGGCCACGACCTGGGCCACACCCCTTTCGGCCACACCGGCGAGGAGGCGCTGGACCAGCTCTACCCCCACGGCTTCCACCACAGTGAGCAGAGCTTGAGAGTGGTGGATGTCCTGGAAAACGAGGGCCAGGGGCTGAACCTCACGAACGAGGTGAGGGATGGCATCCGTCACCACTCCAAGGCCGGTATTGATGCCGCGGGGCCTGCCACCCTTGAAGGGCAGGTGGTCAAGCTCTCCGATGCCATCGCCTATATCAACCACGATACCGCCGATGCCACCCGGGCCGGCCTGCTGCGGGAGGAGGACCTCCCCCCCCATGTCTTCGCCGTCCTGGGCCGGACCACACGGGAGCGGCTGAACACCCTGATTGCCGATGCCGTCTCTTTCTCCTGGTCCGCCACCGGGCTGGTGGATGCAACAACCCCGGTCATCGGCCTCAGCCCCAGGGTAAGAGAGGCGGCCGAGGCCCTGAGGGAGTTCCTGTTTGAAAAGGTCTATGACCAACTGGCCGAGCTGCAGGAGGCCCGGAGGGCCAAAGAGGCGGTGCGCCTCCTCTACTCCCACTACCTCCACCACCCCGAGGCCCTCCCCCCCGAATACCTCACCCGGGATGAGCCCCTGGCCACCAGGGTGGTGGACTACATCGCCGGCATGACCGACCCCTTTGCCCTCAGGCTGGCCCAGGAGATAGCCCAGGCTTCCTTCCCATGAGTACCGTAGAGGACATCAAGCAGAAGCTGGATATTGCCGAGGTCATCTCTGGATATGTGAAACTTCAGAAGTCGGGCAGGAACTTCCGGGCCCTCTGTCCCTTCCACCAGGAGAAAAGCCCCTCCTTCTATGTCTTCCCGGAGCGGCAGAGCTGGCACTGCTTTGGTGCCTGCCAGACAGGGGGGGACCTCTTCACCTTCATTATGAAGAAAGAGAACCTACCCTTTGGCCAGGCCCTCCATCTTCTGGCCCAGAGGGCCGGGGTGCCCCTGCCCCCTTCCCCCCGCCGCCAGGAGGAGGAACAGCAGAAGGAGAGGCTCTACAGCCTCAATGAACAGGCCGCCAGCTTCTACCACCAGGCCCTTCTGGGCCCGGCGGGCCAGGCCCCCCGGGAATACCTCAAAAAGAGGGGTCTCCTTCCCCAGTCCATGGAAGACTTCCAGATAGGGTATGCCCCCGCAGAGGGGCAGGCCCTCCTCCAGCACCTTTCGGGGCTGGGCTACAGCCGGGAGGCCATCCTGGCCTCAGGCCTGGTGGGAGAGAGGGATGGGAAGCTCCGGGACCTCTTCCGCCACCGCCTTATCTTTCCCATCCGGGAGCCTGGGGGGCGTGGTGCGGGGTTGGGAGGGCGGGCCTTGGACGAGGCCATGCCCAAATACCTCAACTCCCCCCAGAGCCCCATCTTTGATAAGAGCAGCCTCCTCTACGGCCTGGACAGGGCAAAGGAGGCCATCCGCCAGAAGGACCGGGCCATTATTGTGGAAGGGTATATGGATGTCATCGTTGCCCATCAGGCGGGCTACACCGAGACCGTAGCCACCATGGGCCTGGCCATATCAGAAAAACACCTCTCCCTCCTCAAGAGGTCAACGAAGAACCTGGTCCTGGCCCTGGATGCCGATGCTGCCGGGGCCCAGGGCCTCTTCCGCGCCATAACCGATGTGGCCGCCCCCGCCCAGCACAGGGAAAGGCCCTATGACTGGTTCCTGAACGCGGCCTCCCTGGATGCGGAGCTAAGGGTGCTGGTGCTACCCCCGGGGAAAGACCCTGATGAGGTCATCCTCCAGGATAAAGGTCTCTGGGAAAGCCTCGTCTCCCAGGCCCCCCCGGCCATGGACTACCTACTTAAGACCCTGGTGGAGGCCACCAACCTCCAGGACCTGCGGGAGAAGGAGGCCCTGGTGGAGAAGCTCAAGCACCTTTTCCAGGGCCTGGAGGGCTCAGTGCGCTGGGCCCACTACCTGCAGAAACTCTCCCGCCTTATAATGGTAGAGGAGAGGGTCCTGGCCAGCGCCCTCCGCTCCCGGCCCCTCCGGAGGGGGCCCCGGGGAGAAACACGGCTGCCAGGGGCCCCCTCGGTGGAAAGGAGTTGCCTGGCCTTCCTGCTCCGTCATCCTGAGCTGAAGGGACAGGCGGATGTCTTGTCGGCGGAATATTTCCGGGAGGGCCAGCACCGGGAGGTCCTGAGGTTGTGGAAGGAGGACCCTGACCCCCAGGCCCTGGCCCAGAGGCTGGACCCGGTCCTCCGGGAATACCTGGAGGGCCTCCTGGCCCAGCCAGCGCCCCCGGACCTGAAGACGCCGGAGGAAGAGTCGAGGCAGATGGCACTAAGGCTTAAGGAACTGTATCTCCAGGGCCTCAACAAGGCCAGGGAAGAACTCCTGGCCACGGAAGAGGGAAAGGGCTCGGCTGCCCGCCTGGAGGAAATGGGGCTGGAGATAAGCCGGGAGCTGGCCCGCGTCTATCAGGATAGGGCCCGGCTCCGGCTGTCCAGGAGCAGCAATGCCTGAAGATAAGAGAAAACCCGTGGAACCAGCCAAGCCAGAACAGGAAGATATCCTGGAAGAGGAGGAGGAGGAAGCCCCTTCTGCGGAAGAGGAAGAAAAGCCTATCCCGGAAGGGATTGAGGCCAATGAATGGGCCGAGATAACCAAGCTTGAGGCGGAACTGGAGATGGACCTGGATGATGCCGAGGGGGTGGACGACCCCGTCCGCCTCTACCTCCGGGAAATAGGCCGGGTCCATCTCCTGAAGGCGGCCGAGGAAAAGAGCCTGGCCCGGAAAATAGAGGTGGGCAAGCTCCTCCAGAAACTCCGCGACGGGTTCTTCAGGAGGCAGGAGAGGGAGCCCACCGAAGTAGAGACCCTCTTCCTGGTCCTGAGGGAGATTGCCGTGGCCGCCTGCATCATCTCGCCCCTCTTCAAGGCACTGGGGCTAAAAGGCAGGAGCCTCCCCGACCTCCTCCAGCCAAAGCTGCGCCTGGCCATTGACGCGGGCCTCAACCTTGACCTGATAGCTGGGCTCGCCTCCGCCTGTAAGATGACCCCAAGGGAGGCCGAACAGCACCTCCTCCTTCTCTCCCTCGCCAGCCACCTGATTCCCCCGGAGTTCGTCACGGCGGTGGGCCTGGGCCCCCAGATATACTGGTCGGGCCTGGAAGCCCTGCTAAAAGACGAGGCCTTCCGCAGGGGCCTCCATACAGGGGAGGGGGCCTTCCATAGCTTCTACCAGAGGATAAGGCAGGATGCGGAGAGGTCAGAAAGGCACCTCACCGAGGCTAACCTGCGCCTGGTGGTGAGCGTAGCCAAGAAATATATGGGCCGGGGGATGTCCCTCCTGGACCTCATCCAGGAGGGGAACATCGGCCTCATCCGGGCGGTGGAGAAGTTTGACTACCGCAGGGGGTACAAGTTCAGCACTTATGCCACCTGGTGGATCCGCCAGGCCATCACCAGGGCCATCGCCGACCAGGCCCGCACCATCCGCATCCCCGTCCACATGGTGGAGACCATAAACAAGCTCTTCAGGACAAGCCGCCGCCTGGTCCAGGAGTGGGGCCGGGAACCTACCAGCGAGGAGCTCTCCCAGGAGATGGAGATGCCCCTGGAGAAGGTCAGGGAGATAATGAAGGCCTCCCAGGAGCCGGTCTCCCTGGAGACCCCCATCGGCGAGGAGGAAGATAGCCACCTGGGCGACTTTATTGAGGACCGCACCGCCCTGGCCCCCGCCGATGTGGCCTCCTACAAGCTCCTCAAAGAGCAGATAGACGAGGTCCTCTCCACCCTCTCCCCCAGGGAGCGGCGCGTCCTCCAGCTCCGCTTCGGCCTGGAGGACGGGCGGGCCCGCACCCTGGAAGAGGTGGGGAAGGAGTTCGGCGTCACCCGGGAACGCATCCGGCAGATTGAGGCCAAGGCGTTACGCAAGCTGCGCCACCCGTCCCGTTCCAAGCAGCTGAAGATCATTTGGAAAGATTGGGCCTCGTGACCATCTCGGCTCCTTC
>JAHKAY010000011.1 GCA_018825785.1 Chloroflexota bacterium
AACCCTATCAGGGGAGATGGCACTCCCCGCCCATAGGCCAGCAAGCCCTTAAAGCAAGGGCTGAACGAATGACCCCGCCGATGTATGGCCGATAGCTGACCCCCTGGGGCATATAGCAGTTGAACGGGGGCCGTAGCAAGCCGAATAGGCTGGCAAGCCACCAGCCGAAAGGCCAATACTACTAGGTGAGGGTCAAGAGACTAACTGGAAAGGACGCCTCTTTCCGGGAAGCCGAAAGCCCTATTCGGGGATAGCGTCAACATAGTGGACTAGTTGAAAGGCAAGCCGAAAGGCAAGCCGAGGGAAAGCTGAAAGGCAAGCCCTTCACTGGAGAATAGGGGAGGAAAGTAGATTTTCTCGCTCTAGTGGGACTAGACCGCACACTCTACGCCCACAAGCTGGGCGGGGTGGAGCTGGAGGCCGTGGGCCAAATCTGAAAAGAGGAGGCCCGATGCCAAAGAAAACCGATACCACTACCCCAGGCTACATCTCAGCCCTGCTCCAGCCCCGGCCCCAGGCAACCACCGACCGCAGGGCCTGGTCAATCCCCGTCTTCGGAGTCTGGGTTCCCTTCTTCACCGCCACCAACACCGAAGGGCAGACCCGCATATCCCACGAGGCCCTGGGAGCCCCTGTGCGGCTGGCGAAGGACAGCGATGGCTCCGTCAAGTTCAGCAAGAGCGGACGCCCCGTCCTGAAGCTGGTCAAGGAACTGGGGGACCAGGTGAAGCTCGTGCGGGAGAACTTCCAGGCGGGGCTTCTCACCTACGCCGAGAATGTCCAGCGGGCGATGCCCGACGCCTACAAGGCCCAGGCCGAGAACGCCAGGAAGAGGGGCGAGGCTATCTACGAGATGGAGGCCAGGGTCCTGACCGATGCCCTGGAAGCGGCCGAGAAGGCCGAGGCCGAGCCCGCCCGGGACGCCGAGCCCGTCGCAGTCCCCGCCTAAAGGAAAGCTGGCCCACGGCCCCAGCTCCACCCCGCCCAGCATTAGTTAGAAAGAGAGGTGGACGATGAAGGGACTACCCTTGTGGGCCACCCCCCCAAGGCAGGCCCATCTCATCAGGCTCTACGCCCAGGCCAGGGAGTTCTATGAGGAAGATGGCAGGGTTGTGCCTGACAACAACGAGGCCATAGAGCTCGCCATCTACATCTGGAAAGCCCTGGACAGGGAAGAAAGGGAGGAAGCCTGGAGGCGGGAGAAGAGGAAGCTTCACGCCCTCCCCAAAATCCTCAGGCGGGGGCCGTTTGACAGCATCGCCAGGGAGATATACCTGGCCGAACGCCCCCTCTGGAAGATAGAGGCGGTGGGGGTGGGGGCCTTCACCTTCAGTCGGGTGACAAAGGTGGAGATACCCGCCCTGGGGAAGGTTATATGGGTTGACCTAGCGGGGGTGGACGGAAGCCTCAGCAAGAACGCAAGGCGCAAGCTGGTGCGATACAGGAAAGGCAAGCTTCCCAGCGAGCTTGAGGAAAGCGTCTTTGCCCGCTGTCAGCGGGCCGTAGCACAATACCTGGCCAGCTAGGGAATAGGAAGCTGGCCAGCCCCCCAGGGGCTTCACCCAACGGTGGAGCACCTGGGGGGCCTTTCTTTTTTGCCCAGCAGCATGACCACCATACTAACCCGGTCCCCTGTCCAGGCCGCAGCCGACAGCGCAGCGGCACGCCTGGAGGCGTTCCTGCCCCTCACCCGGGCTGTGGCCCGTCGCTGGGCCCGCCGGATGGGGTGGGACGGGACCAGGGCTGAGGACCTGGCCCAGGAGGCTGCCCTGGCCCTGTGGCGGGTCCTGCAGGAGCGGCCGGACGCCCCCGCCGCCTACCTGAAAGATGTCGCCGACCACGCAGCCCGGGACGCGCTGGAGCGGGGGAAGTCGGTGGACCGGCCCCTGCCCCGCGAGCGGGCGCGCACCTGGCAGGTGATAAGCCTGGACCTACTGATGGAGAATGAGGGCGGCCCGGACACCATCGAAGAGGCCTTGGCCCGGCGCAAGCGGCGCGGTGAGCTCCCCAGCCCCACCGAGGAGGTGGCCACAGCCCGGATAATGCTTCGGGAGCTTAGGGAGCGCCTCACCCCCCGGCAGGGGCAGGTCATGGAACTCCGGCTCCAGGGCTACACGCGGGAGGAGATCGGGGCCAGGCTTGGGCTCGGCCAGACCCGGGTCAACACCATCATCACCATCATCCAGAAGAAGGCCGGGCCCCTGTGGCAAGAGGAGCCTGTCCCGGCCTCCAAGCCCGTCTTTATGACCGCCAGTGAACTGGCCCGGGAAATGAAATACAGTCACGTCCAGGCCTGTCGGCTGTGCCGGGAGGGCAAGATTCCAGGCGCCCGGCGGGCCGGAAAGCGGTGGCTGATCCCCGCTGAGTCGGCAAGGCAAGGGCCCACCGCAAGCGAGGCCGCAAGGGGTGAGCCCAAGTCCCGCCGCCCCTCTGACTTTGAGCTTCTCAGCCTTGGTGGAGGATAGATCAAGCAGTGCAAGACGCACGCGCTGTGGCTGCTTCTACTTCTGGTGCTTCTGCTTCTGCTCACGCATATCTGTCTTGGCAGAAGCAGAAGCACAAGCAGAAGGAGGCGGGCCCCGTCTTCCTGCTGATAGACAGAAGAGCCGTAGAAGAACAGAGCGAGTCTGTACTCGGTGCTGTTCAGACTTGTTCACACTGCTGCTCAGACAGTTCACGCTCCTGGCGCAGCGGTGCAGAAGCAACTGCCAGTGGCACTGCCAGTCACCCTAGGCAGCAGCAGAAGCAGGTTGTCCATTCGCAGCATTCCTTTCCTCCGGCGTCCACTGGTTTCCCGGTAGACTACCGGACTTAAAGGAGTGGATCAATTTCTGAGTAGCGAATGGCTCACATTCCGAGCGTTGCCTCCACGACTGGTCCAGCCTCGTCCAGGCGGTTTACCCACTTGGTGCAGCAGTCCATGCGTCTGCGTCTGCTCATGCCAAAACAGATAGGCGTTAGCGACGCAGGCGCAGGCGCAGAAGGAAAGGGTCCCTCATTGCGGCGGGCGTCCCTGTTCACATCTTCTGCGTCTGCTCATGCCAAAACAGATAGGCGTTAGCGGACGCAGACGCAGACGCAGCGCAGACGCAGGACTCCACTTCAGGGGTGTGTGAGCTGACGTGGGCCGTCTTCCGCCCCGCCACAGTCTTCAAAGCTGCAACACGTGGTGTCTCGCATGAGGGTGCACTCCGGTAGCCCGAGGAATCGGGGCCTCGGCCAGTTTGGTAGCGCCCCGAGACTTTGTGTCCTTTTGGTTCATCTTTGAATAGGTCCAAACCGCATACCCAAAGTCAAAAACGGGCCCCAGGAACTTGCAGGAACCTACCCTTGACTTAGCCACCCCGCTGGTGTAAGAAGGTAACAGGGGACAGCCAGGATTTCTGCCTGCAACCTTCTAAGCAGTGGGGCGGAAGTTCGAATCTCCCCAGGGCCGCAGCAAAGCCGACAGGGAAAGGTTGGGCTCCATTAGGAGCCAATTCTAGCCACAATCTCCCAAGGGAGGTGAAAACTCGGCGGCCAGAGTAGCCAAGAGCCTCATCTGTAAGAACCACCCTGGCCGCCGACCTATGTCTCTATGCCATACCGTTCAGCAGAAATGCCCCCAATCCCGTCAGGCCTTCACCAAGGTATCAGTAGTAACTCCACCTCTCTATCCACAACTGTGTGAGCTCTGGAATCGGCTTGCCAGAGAAGCTATTCACCAGATACTTATATACGATTTCGAGTTCCTCCTTGGTGCCAACGTCCCGTAGCCCGTGGCATAGCCCTCTAGTGGATCTGCATGAGGCTTCCCCGCAAGCCTTTCGGATCCATCGTCGCCGCCCCCGAACCTCAACCGGAGCAAGGCTGTGACAGTTCAAGCACCCCCCAGTGGTTGGAGTGGGGGGTAGGAGTTGGGGTAGGTGTTGGCGTCCGGGTAGGGGTGGGGGTTGGGGTTTTGGCTCCCCGGCTAGAGGCAGCCAACAGCATCCCACTGGCGAGCACTACAGCGAAAAAACCACCGCCACCACATTCTCTAAGACCTTCTTGTTCAAGCATCAGTACATTTGCCAGCCTGCGAGAAGCCTCGCTGGCATGGGGGGCGGAGGCGGCTTGTCCGGCCCAAAGTGCTCAATGAGATACTCCCATAGGGGGTCTTGTTCCTCCTGCCTGCTGCCTACCCACGGGGTCGTCGCCCATCCCACGAAGCCCATGTCGTGGCGGGCGCGGGCACTCTCCCAGCTACTCCGGTCCTTCATCGGCCCCGTCAGGATAAATAGCTGTACGCCGTGACAGGAGGTGCATATCAAGAACAGGTCATCCCGCCCGGGGCCCGGCGGAAAGACCTGGGCGAGATAAGCCTTCACCTCTTCCTCAGAGCTTTGGGCCGGAGCCGGGGTAGGAGTTGAAACAGGGGTAGGAGTCGGCGTCCGGGTAGGTGTAGGTGTTGGGATAGGCGTGGGAGTTGGACTGGCAGTGGGCGATGGCCTCGGGGTTGGGGTTTTGGCCCCCCGACTGCATGCCCCCACCAGGACCCCGATGACGAGCACTGCCAGCAAAACCCACCGCCACCACATTCTACTCCCCTCGCCTAATACTCTCCTTCCACTTCTTGCTCCGGCTCCCCAGGGAGTGGCTCATGTAGCTCTGGTATCCGCCCTTCCAGCGAGTAGACCGGGACCTCCATCACCCTCTTCGGCGTCGCAGAATTCAGGTCCTCCACCAGGGCCCGCAGGGTTTCCGACGTCAGAGGGTCATAGTATTGCTCCCCACACTGCTCGCATAGCTGGGCAGGGATATCCTCCACTATAATCAAGCGCTCATCCCCCTGCCAGACGTTCGTCCTCACCACACCCGGGTAGGTCAGCTTCTTACAGCGCGGACACTCCATCAGCGTGGACACTCCATCGGCCCAGGAAATCTATGCATTCACCACCTCTCAGTTACGCCGAGGAGCCCTGGACTCCAGGGCTCCTCGGCAAAAACCTTTCTAGCGCCCTACATCTTCACGAATTTCTTGACTGCGTCCACAATCTTCGCCGCGTCAGGTATGTTCCACCTATTCATGTCTCTCGCGAATGGAGGCGGGGCGTCCGGGTAGGCAATCTTCCACATCTTGACCCCGGGCACTGCCATGCCCGCCAGAGCCATTACGTGGCTCGAGAAGCCGTGGGAGTAGTAGCCGAAGTCCACGCAGAAGAGCTTCCCGGTCTTCTTCAGCGAAGTCTGAAGAAGGGCCTCATCAAAGGGCTTCAGCGTCCTGGGGTCAAGGTATTCGGCCTTGATGCCTTCCTTCTCCAGGAGCGCCAGGGCCTTCTCCACCTCCACGCTGGCCGGAGGATGGGCGTATATGGTGACGTCCGTCCCCTGCTTCAGGATCTGGCCCTTCCCGATGGGCACTACATAGGGCTCATCCGGGATGTCAGCGGAGGCCTGGCTGCTGTAGAGGACCATGCACACAGGGCCTCCTAACCTGATGGCCGAATGCATCAGCCCCTTGACGTCGTAGACCAGGTGGGGGTTCATGGTCACAACCCCCGGGAGGTTCGGATATTTGGCGTCAGCGCTGACGTTCGCATGCTGAGTAACACTCGTGCGGCCAGGCCCCTGCTGGATGAGGATCATCGGACACTTTGCC
>JAHKAY010000012.1 GCA_018825785.1 Chloroflexota bacterium
CTTCTGGGCAGCGCTGGTCCCTTCCAATGGTACGTCGTGAACTCCAGCGCATGCTGGCCCGCTGGACAGGAATCTGTCCCTCCTGTGGCAAGGTCATCCGGTGGCGTATGGATTCCTCTTACCTTAACGTAGTAGTACTAGATGAGGCCCTTGCTGAGGAGGTATTCCATCACCTGAACGGAGCCCCTGGCGGCACCCTTCTTCAGGTTGTTGGAGAGGACCAGGTATTTCACCCAGTTGGGACCAAGGTCGCATTTCTCTATGCGGCCCACCAGGGCGGTCATGCCCCCGTCCAGCCCGGCATCATACCTGGGCTGGGGGGGCCTCTCCATGAGGGTGATGGTCTTCTGGGGGCTGGAGGGGAGGTGGCCAAACCTTTCCCGGCAGAGCCCGTTGAAGGCCTCGTAGGCCCCTTTCACGTCCTCCACCGAGCAACCCTTCACCGTTTCCACAAAGACGGCCTCCAGGTGGCCGATGTAGTTGGGGACACGCACACAGAAGCAGTCTATGGGGAATTCCGCCGGGACTATGGCCCCGCCCTGGTACCGGCCAAGTATCTTGAGCGTTTCCCTCCTTACCTTGGGCTCCTCATCAGCGATGAAGCCGATGACATTGCCCTCGAAGAGGAGGGGGGGCTCCGCTATCATTTCCGCTGATACCGGCCGGGGGAGGCCGGGCTCCTTCTGCTTTGCCCAGAGCTCGAGGGCGGAGTTGCCGGCCCCGGAGACCGCCTGGTAGGAGCACATGAGCACCCGGCCCACGCCGAAGTTGTCCAGGATGGGTTTCAGGGACATCACCAGCCCCACCGTGGTGCAGTTGGGCTCGGGGGCGATAAACCCCCGCCACCCCCTCTCCTTCTGCTGGACCCTCAAAAGCTCTATGTGTTCCGGGTTGACCTCGGTTATCAGGATGGGGACGTCTTTCTCGTAGCGGAAGGCGGAGGTGGTGCTCATCACCGGCACCTGCCGGGCGAACTCCGGCTCTATCTTCCTGGCCTCGGCCGAGGGCAGGGCGGAGAAGACCGCCTCCATATCCCCGCCGGGTGTTATCTCCCTGACCTGCCTCCGGGCTATCTCCTGGGGGAGATGGGAGGTATCCAGCCGGCAGGCCTCCCGGAGGGTCTTCCCGGCGCTTCTCTCCGAGGCGTAGAGGGGGCCGATCTCAAACCAGGGGTGGCCGATGAGGGCCTCAATGCCCTCCAGCCCCACCGCCCCCGTCGCCCCCAGGATGCCAACCTTTTTCATGCAAGACGATATTATACCAGCTTCTCGCGGGGAATGGCTTATAATGATACCGCCATGCCCAGGGAGATCGCCCCTATCCGCCGTCAATACCTGCGCATCAAGCAGCAGTACCCTGACGCCGTCCTCTTTTTCCGCCTGGGGGACTTCTACGAGACCTTTGAGGAGGACGCCCGGACCGCCTCCCGGGTGCTGGAAATAGCGCTCACCAGCCGGGAGATGGGAAAGGGCCACCGCCTGCCCATGGCCGGCATCCCCGCCCACGCCCTGGAGCACTACCTGGCCAAGCTGGTCTCCCAGGGCTATAAGGTAGCCATCTGCGAACAGCTCACCCCCCCGGGGAAGGGGCTGGTGGAGCGGGACGTGGTGAGGGTGGTCACCCCCGGCACCCTGATGGAGCCTGCCCTCCTCCCCGGCAGGGCCAATAACTACCTGGCGGTGGTGGCGGGTGAGGGGGAGACGGCGGGCCTGGCCTACGCCGATATCTCCACCGGCGAGTTCGCCACGGCACAGCTCCCCAGGGAAAGGCTCCTGGCGGAGCTGGAACGCCTCCGCCCCGCCGAAATCCTCACCCCAAAGGGCTGGGACACGGACCTCCCGGGCCTGAACATGTCTCTCACCAGCAGAGAGGAGGCCTGGTTTGACCGGGAGGAGGGGGAGAGGCTTATCCTGTCCCATTTCGGGGCCGCCACCCTGGAGCCTTTCGGCTGCTCCCACCTCCCCCAGGCCGTCAGGGCCTGCGGGGCACTCCTGCGCTACCTGGGAGAGACCCAGAAGGGGGCCCTCCCCCAGCTTGCCCGCCTTTTTACCTACTCCCCGGACGGGTTTATGGCCCTGGACTCCTTCACCCGCAGGAACCTGGAGGTCCTGGCAAGCCTGTCCCCCACCGGGCCTTCCCTCCTTTCGGTCCTGGACCTCACCCGGACGGCCATGGGGCACAGGCTCATCAAGAAGTGGCTCTCCCAGCCCCTCCTGGACCCGGAAGCTATCCGGGTGCGGCAGGAGGGGGTGGAATGGTTTTTCAGGAACGCCATCCCCCGGGCCAGGGCGGGGGCTTTGCTCAAGGAGATGGCTGATGGGGAGCGCCTCGCCAGCCGCATCCTCACCGGCCTGGCCACCCCAAGGGAGCTCCTGGCCCTGAGGGACAGCCTGGAGGCGGTCCCCCGCCTGGTGGAGGCCCTGGGAACCTCCCCCTTTGCCGGGGCCCTCAAACCCTGCCCCGAGGCCTCGGAGCTCACCGGCCGGGCCATCGCCACCGAAGCCGGGATGACCATAAGGCCGGGCTTCTCCCCCGAGCTGGACGAGCTCCGCTCTTCTTCGCAAAGGGCGAGGGAGTATCTATCCTCACTGGAGCAAAGGGAGAGGGAGAGGACGGGGATAAGGACCCTCAAGGTGGGCTACAACCAGGTCTTCGGCTACTACATTGAGGTCACCCGCCCGCATCTGTCGCGGGTGCCCCCTGACTATATCCGCAAGCAGACCCTCACCGGGGCGGAGCGCTTCATAACCGCCGAGGTCAGGGAGTATGAGACCCTCATCCTCCACGCCCAGGAGCGCATCCAGGAGCTGGAGCAGCAGCTCTACCAGCAGGTGCTGAAACAGCTTTCGGCCTATGCCGAGGGGCTTCTCTCCCTGGCCCGGGCACTGGCCGAAATTGATGTCTACCTGGCCCTGGGGGAAGCGGCGGCCAGGTATGGCTACACCCGGCCCGAGATAGATGATGGCTATGTTATTGACATAAAGGGTGGCAGGCACCCGGTGGTGGAGAGGCTGCTGGAGGGGGAGTTCGTCCCCAATGATACTCTGCTTTCCCGCCAGGACTGCCAGCTCATCATCCTCACCGGGCCGAATATGGCGGGGAAGTCCACCTACCTGCGCCAGGTGGGCCTTATAGTTCTTATGGCGCAGCTCGGGAGCTTTGTCCCGGCGGAGAGTGCCAGAATCGGGCTGGTGGACCGCCTCTTCACCCGGGTGGGGCTCTACGATGAGATATCGGCGGGACGCTCCACTTTCATGGTGGAGATGGTGGAGACGGCCCATATCCTCCACCAGGCCACCCCCCGCTCCCTCATCCTGCTGGACGAGATAGGGAGGGGGACCAGCACCTACGATGGCCTGGCCATCGCCCGGGCGGTGGCGGAGTTCATCCACAGCCACCCCGCCCTGGGGGCAAGGACCATCTTCGCCACCCACTATCACGAGATGGTGGACCTGGCCCGGTATCTCCCGAGGGCCAGGAACTTCAATGTGGCCGTGGCCGAGGAGGGGGGGAAGGTGGTCTTTTTGCGCCGGGTCATCCCCGGCGGGGCCGATAAATCGTACGGCATCCATGTGGCCGAGCTGGCCGGCCTGCCCCGGGCCATAACCTCCCGGGCACGGGAGATATTGAAAGAGCTGGAGAGGGAGAAGCCCAAGCCCCGCCGGCAAAGGCCCGAACAGCTACCCCTCCTGGCCCCAAAGTCCGAGGTAGAGGAGGAGCTGAAGAAGCTGGACGTAGACGGCCTCACCCCCCTGGAGGCCATCACCCGCCTCTACGAGCTGAAGAAGAAAGCAGGGGAACAACCTTGACAATACATCTTTGCAGGAGAAAACTTGGAGGCACGAACGAAGGGTAGGAGGCATCTCAAATGGCAAAGTATTGTCCGAATTGTGGCAGGAAGCTTTCTTTCTTCAGCAGAGAAGGTCTGTGCAGTGAGTGCAAAACCACCCAAGAGGTTGAGCTTGACGAGATAGAACAGCAGATTGAGGAGACAAAGAGTGTTACAGAACAACAACTGGAGTTGCTAAAGAAGCACGACAGAGGTGCACTAGTCAAGTTGTTTGGCAGAATATACGAGCAATTCGAGGAGGACAAGGAGCTTGAGGAGGGTGAAATAGCAGCGCTACAGAGTATTCAAGACAAGTTGGGTTTGTCAATTGAAGAAGTTCAATTCAATGAACGGATTAGGCCCTACATCTACGTTAACACGATCAGAAAGGAAGGGAAGCTGCCTACGGTTAACCTGCGTGTGGAGGGTGGGGGGCAGGTAATCTTGAAGAAAGGCGAAGTCGTTCACTTTGCGGATACGGCCTCTCTTAAGGAACTAAGATCGGTTAGTTTGGGGTATAGCGGTGGCTCGCATGGCATAAGCTTTCCTATTGCAAAGGGCGTGAGATACAGGGTCGGTGCTCACAGAGGCCACATAGTGAGAGAAGATAGGTATGTTGAGACTTCCAGAGGGGCCCTCATGATAACCAACCAGAGGCTCTTCTTACATCCGTTTCCCGGGCAAAAGCCCGTAAGCATACCACTGGATAAGATACTGTCCTACCAGTGCTTTGACAATGGAATTGAGGTGTACAAAGAGGGTAGAGAGAAAGGCTACCTTTTCACCATAGGCAGTAGTGGCTCGGTGGAGATATTTGGACTCTGCCTTGGCAAGCTGTCAGGGCAGTGAAGCCGCGCAATGGCTTTCAGCCTCAGGCAATTCGCGACTAGCGCGACGGGCGCTACATGGTCAAGCCACGTGCCCGCCAGGTTACATGAGTTCGGTCCAGGGCTCGAACAGGTACAGCGCCGACCGTAGTGCTATGCGCATAAAGGTTCTTTCCCCTGACCTTGTCTCCAAAATCGCCGCCGGGGAGGTGGTGGAAAGGCCGGCCTCGGTGGTGAAGGAGCTTATAGAGAACTCCCTGGACGCCGGGGCCACCCAGATATCCGTGGAAATCAGGGGGGGAGGGGTGGGGGTGATACGCGTAACCGATAACGGCTCGGGCATCCCCGGACAAGAAGTCGAGCTGGCCTTCCAGAGGTATGCCACCAGCAAGATAGAGAAGGACGAGGACCTGGAGGCCATCTCGTCTCTGGGCTTCCGGGGGGAGGCCCTCCCCTCTATTGTTGCCGTGGCCCAGGTGGAGGTCTTCACCCAGACAAAGGACGAAGCGGCGGGGACCTTTGTCTCCTTCAAGGACGGGGCCGTGCTGGAGAGGGCCTCCCGGGGCCGCCCCCCCGGCACCACCATCGCGGTGAGGAACCTCTTCCGCAGCGTCCCCGCCCGGTTAAAGTTCCTGAAATCGGCCTCCACGGAAGACGCACACACGCAGCGGCTTGTCTCCCGCTATGCCCTGGCCTGGCCGGAGGTCTCCTTTACCCTGTACATAGACGGGAGGCCCGCCCTCAGGACGACAGGGGACGGTGGCCTGCGGGAGGCAGTTGCCCAGGTCCACGGGCATGAGCTGGCCTCGGCCCTGCTGGAGGTGGAGGCCCCGGGCCTGTCTGGACTGGTGGGGCCGCCTTCCGTGTCGCGCTCCGGCCGGGACTACATCCAGTTCTTCCTGGACCGCCGGCCCATAAGGAGCCCCCTTTTGCTGCGGGCGGTGGAGGAGGTCTATGCCGGGCTGCTGCCACCCGGCCGCCACCCCGCCGCCTTCCTCCGCCTTGTAGTCTCGCCCCAGGAGGTGGATGTGAACATCCACCCGCAGAAGGCCGAAGTCCGCTTCCGGGACGAAGGGTCTCTCTTCAGGGCGGTCCAGGAGGCCCTGCGCCGGGCCGTGGGCCGGGGCCCCCTGCCGGAGGCAATGGCGGAGTCCCCCTTCCCCCAGCTTTTCCCCTCGCCCCCCACCAACCTGCCCCTGCTGCGGGTCCTGGGTCAGCTGGCCCAGAGCTATATCATCGCTGAAGGGCCTGAGGGGCTATATCTCGTTGACCAGCACGCCGCCCACGAGAGGGTGCTCTTTGAGAAGCTCAAGGGGCGGAAGGCCCGGGAGCTAGAGGTCCAGGGCCTCCTGGAGCCCCTTTTCCTGGAGCTCTCCCCTCGCCAGGAAGGGGTGCTTGATGCCCGGGGGGAGGACCTGGGGGGCTTCGGCTTCGGGATAGAGCCCTTCGGCCCCCGCACCTTCCGCATCACCGCCATCCCGGCCCTCCTCAAAGATAAAGATATCAAGGCTGCCCTCCTGGAGCTCCTGGACGCCCTGGGTGAGGAGAAAGGCCCCCCCTGGGAGGAGAGGGTGGCCCTCTCCCTGGCCTGCCACGGGGCGGTGAAGGCCGGCCAGAGCCTCAACCCCGAGGAGATGAGAGGCCTCCTCCAGGAGATGGAGAGGATTCCCAACCCCCATACCTGCCCCCACGGCCGCCCCACCCTCCTCCACTTCTCCTCCTCCCAGCTGGAAAAGGGTTTTGGCCGGAGATAAGCAGAAATATTGAGAAAACAATAGCTTTGGGTCTGTAAATGCCCCTGGTTTCCTTTAGCTCCCCCTCACCATGCTGAAGAAGCCCTTGCCAGCCAGGCCGCGTTCCATTAGAATCTGTGTTAGCAGTCGGCAGTGGCGACTGCTAATATATTTCGGGAAGGAGGTGGGCAGTGGCAGTGAAGCTGGAGCCCTTGGGCGACAGAATAGTGGTGAAGCCCTTAGCCCGGGAGGAGGTGACGAAGGGGGGCATCATTATTCCTGACACGGCGAAGGAGAAGCCCCAAGAGGGGGAGGTGGTGGCGGTGGGGCCGGGGAGGGTTTCTGACAGCGGCAAGCGCATAGCTATGGAGGTAGCGGTCGGCGACAAGGTCGTCTATAACAAATACTCCGGCACCGAGTTCAAGATAGATGATGTGGAATACATGATCCTCAGAGAAAGCGATGTCATAGCCAAGAGGGCCTGAGGAAGAAGGAGGTAAGATGGCGAAGCAGATCATTTTTGGTGAAGAAGCCCGCCGGGCTCTGAAGAGGGGGGTGGATGCCCTGGCCAATACCGTCAAGGTGACCCTGGGGCCCAAGGGCAGAAATGTTGTCTTGGACAAGAAGTTTGGTGCCCCCGCCGTTATCAGCGATGGGGTGACCATTGCCAAGGACATTGAGCTCAAAGACCCCTTTGAGAACATGGGGGCCCAGCTGGCCAAGGAGGCGGCCTCCAAGACCAACGATATTGCCGGGGATGGCACAACTACGGCCACGGTGCTGGCCCAGGCCATGGTGAACGAGGGCTTCAAGAATGTCGCGGCCGGGGCCAACCCCATGTCCCTCAAGCGGGGGACCCTCCTGGCGGTGGACGCCATTGTGGAGGAGCTCAAGAGGATGGCCACCCCTGTTACCAGCAAAGAGCAGATATCCCAGGTGGCCAGCATCTCCGCCAATGACTCCGAGATTGGCGGGTTGATAGCCGAGGTTATGGACAAGGTGGGCAAGGATGGCGTCATCACCGTGGAGGAGTCCAAGGGGATCAAGTTTGAGACCGAGTATGTGGAGGGGATGAAGTTTGACCGGGGCTATATCTCCGCCTACTTCATCACCAACCCCGACCGCATGGAGGCGGTCCTTGATGACCCCTACATCCTCATAACCGACAAGAAGATCTCTGCGGTGGCTGACCTCTTGCCTGCCCTGGAGAAGATACTCCAGGTCTCCAAGAACCTGGTATTCATCGCGGAGGATATAGATGGGGAGGCCCTGGCCACCCTGGTGGTCAACAAGCTCCGCGGCACCCTCAACTGCCTGGCGGTGAAGGCCCCCGGCTTCGGCGACCGGAGGAAAGCTATGCTTGAAGATATGGCTATCCTCACCGGAGGAAAGGTCATCTCCGAAGAGGTGGGCCGGAAGCTGGACTCAGTCACGGTGGCCGACCTGGGCCGGGCGCGGCGGGTGGTCGCCGATAAGGATGATACTACCATCATTGAAGGCAAGGGCTCGGAACAGGCCATCCAGGCCCGCATCAAGCAGCTTAAGGTCCAGACAGAGGAGACCACCTCGGACTTTGACCGGGAGAAGCTCCAGGAACGTCTGGCCAAGCTGGCGGGCGGGGTGGCGGTAATCAAGGTCGGGGCGGCCACGGAGGTAGAGCTCAAGGAGAAGAAGAACCGGGTGGAGGACGCCCTGTCCGCAACCCGGGCCGCGGTAGAGGAGGGAATCCTGCCCGGGGGCGGGGTGGCCATTGTCCAGGCCTCCAAGGTCCTGAGTAAACTCAAGCTGGAGGGGGATGAGGCTATCGGCATCCAGGTGGTGAAGGTGGCCCTCGAAGAGCCCATGCGCTGGATAGCCATCAACGGCGGCCGCGAGGGTGGGGTGGTGGTGGAGACGGTCAAGCGCAGTGCGGCTGGAGTGGGCTATGATGCTGTCAAGGACGATTTTCACAACATGGTGGAGAGGGGGATTATAGACCCGGTGAAGGTGACCCGGGCTGCCCTCCAGAACGCTGCCAGCATCGCCGGCATGATTCTGACCACCGAGTGCCTGGTGGCCGACATCCCGGAGAAGAAAGAGATGATGCCCCCCGGGGGAATGCCGGGTGGCGGCATGGAATACTAGGGGACAGGTAGCAGAAAAAGGGGGGCCGCCAGCGGCCCCCCTTTATATTTTGAGCAGGTCCTCCAGGCTCTCGGGGGAGACGGGGCCCACCACGGCCAGGTTGAGCTTGTCCCCGGTGACCAGGTTCCTGGCTACCCTCTTCAGGTCCTCCCCGGTGACATCATCTACTCTGGCGATGACTTCCTCAGGGGTGAGTACCTGGCCGGTGAGGAGCTCCTGGGCCCCCAGCCACCCGGCTACTGCCCGGGTGTCCTCCAAGCGCAGGAAGAGCCTACCCTTGGTGAACTCCTTGGCCCGGGAAAGCTCCTCTTCTGTCACCCCCTCCCGCAGCCGCGCCAGCTCCTCCAGGGTGGCCTGGAGGGCCTGTCGGGCGTTCTTGGGCTCCACCCCGGCATAGACCAGCAGGGAGCCGGTGTCCCGGAAGTGGCTCACCATGCTGTGGATGTCATAGGCCAGGCCCCGTTTCTCCCTTATCTCCAGGAATAGGCGGCTGGTCATGCTCTCCCCCGCCAGGGTGTTGAGCAGGTCGAGGGCAAAGCGGTCGGGGTGGAGGACGGAGATGCCCCGCAGGCCCAGGCATAGCTGGACCTGCTCCGTCTTCCGGTGCTCCACCTTCAGGCGGGGTCCTTTCTGGCGGTCATCGGCGGGGGACCAGGGGTGGGTCTTCCCATCCTGCCAGGAGGAGAGGGTCCGGGTAAAGGCCTCTACCACCTCCAGGTGCTCTATGTTCCCCGCCACAGCCACCACCGCATTGGAGGGGAGGTAATGTTGATGGAGGAAGCCCAGCAGGTCCTGCCGGGTGATGGTGGATATGGTCTGGCGGTCTCCCGCCACATCCCGGCCCAGGGCCTGTCCCGGCCAGAGGACCTCGTCGATGAGCAGGTCCACCCTCTGGGCGGGGCTATCCAGGCTCATATTTATTTCCTCGATGATGACCTGGCGCTCCCTTTCTACCTCCTGGGGGTCAAAGCGGGAATGGAGGAGCATGTCCACCAGGAGGTCCAGGGCCAGGGGGAAATGGGGCCGGGCCACCTTGGCCCAGAAGAGGGTAAGCTCCTTATCCGTCCCCCCGTTGAGTATCCCCCCCACCGCCTCCAGGGGCGCATAGAGGTCCTTGGAGGTAGGCCGCCCCTCCGTCCCCTTGAAAAGCAGGTGCTCCAGGAAATGGGCCGCGCCTGCCTCCTGGTCCCTCTCGCAGCGGGAGCCGGCCCCGATGAAGATGGCCAGGGAGACCGAGCGGACATGGGGGGTGGGGGCAGTGATAATGCGCAGGCCGTTTGGGAGCCGGGTGCTCTGGAACATCCGTTGTATTCTAGGCGGGTCTCTCCCCCCTGTCAAACCTCATAGAACCGGAATGGGGTGGGCCTCGCCAATGACCACCTTCACCGCTGCCCAATCTCATAATGTGTATGGCATCAACGCCTTCCTTCCTCAAACAGGAGGCAAAAGCAGGGTGTTAAGCATTTTGTGGTAAAATCGGATACACGGGCCGTTAGCTCAGGGGTAGAGCAGGGGACTTTTAATCCCTTGGTCGGGGGTTCGAATCCTCCACGGCCTACTATCTATACAGGACTTTCTGCTAGTCCCTTGCTAATCCCTGCCCCATTGAGCAGGCCATCCTCGAATC
>JAHKAY010000013.1 GCA_018825785.1 Chloroflexota bacterium
CGGGGGAGAACTGGACCTGAGGAGCACCCCGGGCCAGGGCACCATAGCCACCCTCCGGCTGCCCCTGCTGTGTTAGCTCTGCCATCCCCTCCTCAATTCTAGGCTCCTTCTAAGCCCTTCCTCATCTTCGTTTAAGCTTTATCCATTATCATTAACGCATGGGTTCAGTCCGACCCCCTTTTAGTGAGCTGGAGGTTGGCAGGGGTTGGCCAACCTCCAGCTTGTAAGGGTACTCAGCGGACGGCCCAATAGAGAAAGGAGGCGAAATGCGAATAGTCGGTCTGGTTCTTCTTGCGGCCCTGGTTGCCACCCTGGGGCTTCTTGCCTGCGTGGCTCCTGCGGCTGCCCCTGCTACTACGGCTACCCCTGCTCCTACCATTGCCCCTTATGTCCCTCCCCCCACCCCTCCCATGCCTACTCCTCGCCCTGGTGCTACTCCCCTCTCTTCTGTTACCAAGACCTACATTATGACCGGCAACAAGAGTGAGACTCTTGCCCTCAAGACAGGGGATTTAGTGGTCTTGACGGTGGCCTTTGAAGGGGGAACAAACGTCGGTGTAGACGTGGATGCCCCCCCCCTCGGCGTGAATGCCGCCCCCGCGGACAGAGTGGCCCTCATGGGCCAAGGCGTTCCCGATGGTGAAACAAGGAAACTCTCATTCGTGGCCAAATTTGATGGGAACTACACTCTCAACGTCTGGCAGCGCAACGTGGCGGTGACAGGTGGCACGGCCACCGTCAAGATCGACATCTACCGCTAGCGAGACAAAGTAAATAACATCCCTTCCGCTGGGGCTCCAGGGAAACCCTGGAGCCCCAGCGCGTCGTTGCGGAAATCAGCGAAACGAGATTCTTCGCTCCGCTCAGAATGACAGACCTACTTGTCTCCCTGAGCGGAGCGAAGGGTCTCCTCTTACCCCCGTACGACGGGGACTTCTACAGCTAGGCACTAGAGCTCCACGGTTTCAGGGCATCTATCTAAATAACCCCTGAAGAATTCCGTTTTCAGGGGGTGACGGGATTACGGGGCATCCCTTTCTTGCCTGCCCTGGGACCACCCCCCAGCCCACAAACCCCGCCCGGAGCGGGCCCGAGAGATGGACCCGGGGGGCACCGGCCTGGGCCTGGCCATTGCCCGATGGATAGCTGATGACCACGGGGGAGAACTGGACCTGAGGAGCACCCCGGGCCAGGGCACCATAGCCACCCTCCGGCTGCCCCTGCTGTGTTAGCTCCGCTATCCCCTCCTCAATTCTAAGCTCCTTCTAAGCCCTTCCTCATCTTCGTTTAAGCTTTATGCATTACAGTTCAGTTGAGTCAATCCGACCCCTGCCAACCTCCAGCTTGTAAGGGTACTCAGCGGACGGCCCAATAGAGAAAGGAGGCGAAATGCGAATAGTCGGTCTGGTCCTTCTTGTTTCCCTGCTTGCCACCCTGGGGCTTCTTGCCTGCTTGGCTCCCGTGGCTACCCCCGCTCCTGCGGCTACCCCTACTCCTGCGGCTACCCTTGGTTTCCCTACGGACGTCCCTACCGCTACTCCCAGCCCTACTCCTCGCCTTGGTCAGGCTCTCCTCTCTACTGAAACCGTGAACTACGGCCCGCCGTCGCTAGACAAGTATCTTGAGCTCAAGACAGGGGACGTAGTGGTGTTCACCTATAACCTCACAGGGCCGGGCGCCTATATAGAGGTGGACGACCCCCAAGTCCCCGCGGCTGCGGCCCTCCAGCGGACGTCGTTTATCAACAGTTCTTCAGGGACGCGTTCGTTCGAGGCTAAGCTGGACGGGAAATATCGTCTCAGGGGGGGTGTAGCGCCCGGCGCTGGGCTTTCCTCGATCGTGCTCAAAATCGACATCTACCGCTAGCGACAGGAAATAGAATATCAGGAAAGCCCGGAACTAGCGCCCCAGTCCTTCTTTTCTCCGGCAGGGCAGGCAAGCTATCCCTATCTTGCCTGCCCTGCCACCGCCTTCCAGCCCACAAACCCCGCCCCCCCGTCACCAGAACCATCATCCCCGGGTGGCCAGGGGGTCCGGCTTCACCGTTCCTTGCTGCGGGGGCGTTCCTTCAGGGGGCGGGGTGGGGGGACGGCCCTCTTCAGGGCCCGCCCTGACTTGTAGCGGTTCTGATTGAGAAATCTCCCCTTGCCCATAGTCCACCTCTCTGCCCGCAAAATAGCACCCGCCTTTTCCTTTGTCAATGATTTGCCCTTGAAGAAAGGGCCGCCTTCGGCTATGCTAAAGCCGACAGCGGAAACAGACTATTGGCAGGCTATATTCCGGGAAGGAGGCTACTTTGATCGCTTATGTTCTGCTTCAGGTCTCTGCCGGGAGGGCGCGGGCGGTTGAGGGCTGGCTGAGAAAGCTGGAGGGCGTGGAGGAGGCCTACGCCATCTACGGCGAACACGATGTTATCGCCAAGGTGGAAGTGCCTGATGGCCCGGGCCTTGACAGTCTGATTGTGGAGGCCATCCAGGGAAGTCCCGATGTGGTGGCCACCACTACCCTCATCGCTATGGAACGCTACCCCAAGGCCCTCCGCCGGAGGGCCACTCGCCGGAGGCGGGCCCGCCGGGCCACCGGGGCCGGGGTGGAAGCCCCAAAGAGAAAGCGCCGCGCCCGCAGGGCCAAACCGGCTGTTTCCGCCGAAGGCCCAGCCGAGGCACCTCCGGCAGGGCCAGCCACATAGGGTTGGTAGCCCACCCGAGGGAAACTGACAGCATCTTCTCCCGTTCTGTGATAACATAGATGGAGTCAGATGGATCTCTTCGGCATCGGAAGCACGGAGCTAATGGTGGCCCTGGTCCTGGCCCTGCTGGTGCTGGGACCCCAGAAGCTGGTGAAGTTTGCCCGCACGGCGGGCAAGGCGATGCGCAGGATGCGGGATATGAGCGGAGAGCTTACCCGGTCAATCACCGATGCGGTCGGCGAGGAGGAGGAAAAACCATCCGCCAAACAAAGCCCCGATGAGAAGAAGAAGAAGGTGTCTCCGCTCCAGAAGATAGGCGACGAGATTAAGCAGGCCCTCACCCTGGAGGAAGAGAAGCCGGCCCCCAGCCCAGGCTCCAGCCCCAATGAGAAGAAGAAAGTGTCTCCCCTTCAGAAAATAGGCGATGACATTACCCGGGCTCTCTCCCTGGAAGAAGAGCAGCCCGCCCCCGGCCCGGGCTCCAGCCCCGCGGGAGAAGTGGCGGCCCCCGCCACAGAAAAGCCCGGCAAGAAGGGTGAGGACATAGGACAGAGCCTCCGAAAGATGCACCAGGAGATTAACGAGGCACTCGGCGACAAGAAGTCCCCCGGCAGCGGAAGCCCCGGCCAGACAGATGAATGAAAAGGACCCACGCTCGGCAGAAGCGATAGCAGAGGCCAGGGAAAAGAAACTCACCCTCTGGGGCCACCTTGACGAGCTGCGCCGTCGGCTTTTCCGGGTGGCTATTGCACTGGTCCTGGGGTCAGGCCTGGGCTTCTACCTGGCACCCAGCATCCTCCAGTTCCTCCTCCGTCCCATGGGGGGGGAAAAGCCGCAGGCCATTGAGCTCACCGAGTATCTCGCCGTCTACTTCAACCTCTCCCTGCTGACGGGCCTTGCCGTTGCTCTTCCGGTGGTGCTCTACGAGACAATAATGTTCCTGCTCCCCGGGCTCACCCCCCGGGAGCGGCGTTATGTCTACATCCTCCTGCCCTCCGCCTCCCTGCTGTTCGTCATCGGGCTGCTCTTCAGCAACTTCGTCCTCCTGCCCCCGGCCCTGGGCTTCCTCCTCCACTGGGGAAGCGATATTGTCACGATCCAGCCAAGGATAGGCAACTACATCAATGTGATCACCAGGCTCATGTTCTGGACGGGGATAATTTTTGAGACACCCCTCTTGATGGTCTTCCTGGCAAAGATCGGCGTGATGAGCTACCGGACCTTTGCCCGGGGACGCCGCTGGATATTAATCCTGGCCTTCGTTGTGGGGGCTATAGTAACCCCCACCATGGACCCGATAAACCAGACAATGGTCGCCGTGCCTGTTATCATTCTATATGAACTGGGGATATGGATTTCCTGGCTGGTAGCCAGGCCAAAGAAGACTGAAGCGAGCTAGGTCTTTCTCCGCATCGCCCGGAAAAGAACGTAGACAACTATAACCAAGACGAGGATTATGATGAGCTCGGTAGGCCCCAGCCTGAATGGCACTAGGTTTTTGCTTCCTTCTTCCGGCTGCTCCGGGCGGCCTTCTTCGCCTTCTTCTCGTCCTCTCCGGTCACGGCGCCCTTGAAGCCCCTCAGCGCCTGGCCCATGGAGGACCCTATCTGGGGAAGACGGGAAGCACCAAAGAGAAGAAAGACGATGACCAGGATGATGATAAGCTCGGTCGGCCCCAGTTTGAATGGCATCAGGCCTTTCCTTCCTTCTTCCGCCTGCTCCGGGCGGCCTTCTTCTCCTTCTTCTCGTCCTCTCCAGTTATGGCGTTCTTGAAGCCCCTAATCGCCTGGCCAAAGCCAGACCCTATCTGGGGAAGACGGGAAGCACCAAAGAGAAGAAAGACGATGACCAGGATGATGATGAGCTCGGTAGGCCCCAGTTTAAATGGCATGCTCTCCTTCCCCCTTTCCTAGACCTCGGCCTGATTATATACCAAGACCCGGGGCAAGGCAACCAGATGTCACCCCTGCCTTCAACCCCCGGCAGCAGGAGAAGAACGGGGCTCTCCAGCTTTGGCCTGGAGAGCCCCGTATATGTCTGGTAGCGCATACCGGATTCGAACCGGTGATCTCCTCCTTGAGAGGGAGGTGTCCTGGGCCGCTAGACGAATGCGCCACCCTGGCTGGGGACCGAGGATTCGAACCTCGCCATGCAGATCCAGAGTCTGCTGTCCTACCGCTAGACGAGTCCCCACCCCGAAGGGAATTATAGCAAAGCCCGCCTAGCCCCGCAAGACCGTCCGACACGGCGCCGGAAGGAGGAGGTCTTGTTGGCGGCAACAGAGACGGGTACCCCCAGGACCCCCCAACTAGGTGGGGGCCGAAGATACCACCCCGTTCTCTACCATAGTCTCCCTGTCGTTGCCACTCC
>JAHKAY010000014.1 GCA_018825785.1 Chloroflexota bacterium
GAGGCATGTCTGCTGATTGTCTTATACTCAATCCGCAGTGAGCGGCAGTTCTGCGAGCGGCTTCAGTACGACCTGCTGTTCAAGTGGTTCCTGGACCTGAATATCATGGATCCGGCTTTTGATTCAACGACCTTCAATCTAGCTACCTCCCCCCACATCATAACACAACAAAGAAGGCCCCCCCGACGCCCGCGCCACCCCCTCCACCACCCTCACCGTAAGCAATATCTAGCGACAGAAACAGGGGAAAACAGACTTTGTGGTTACTCTCCCCAAACAGTTGTGTCTTCCTAACCAAGTGTTTTTGTAATGATGTTGGCTATAACCGAAGTAATGACATTCGGTATCCAGCTTTGCTTTAGGGAGTCTAAGACTGCACTGATGCGCTTCTTGTCTGGAGTTGTGGAGCGTAGTTCGGCTGCCAGATTGTCTAGAGCCTTTACTAGTGCTGACATATCTTGCTGAATTGCAGCGTTAGCAGCTTTCTGAGCTATTTCTATATTGGCTCCGCTTAAGCTTGATACAAACCCAGTTGTTATTGACCCAGGCCCACCGCCGACGGCTGTAACGGAAAGGCCGGTTCCCCCGCCTCTTGCGATAGCCTGTGTCCCTATTACATGAATTTCAAAATTGAATTGACTCGGGTTCTCTGCAAGTGATTTTGCAATCGCCTCAATTAGTTCAGCAGCTTCTCGGATTTCCACCTTTCACCTCCACATCTTCAGTTCAAAACTCCTTAGCTTGGCCATAGGAGAACCCTGTCCATTCTTCTCCTGACGGTTGGATTCAAATGCTCCTTTACCCTGCCCCCTACCTCACCACCAAATTCAGCAGCCGGCCGGGGACGAAGATGGCCTTTTCTATCGCTTTGCCCGCAAGGTGGGCCTGGACCTTCTCCCGGGAGAGCGCCAGTTCTCTGGCCTGCTCTTCGGTGATTGAGGCGGGGACCTGGACCCGGTCCCGCAGCTTGCCGTTGACCTGGATTACAAGCGTAATCTCATCCTCCCTGGCCAGCTCGGGGTCGTGTTTGGGCCAGGGCTGGAGGTGTATAGAATAAGGCTGGCCCAGCCTCTCCCAAAGCTCCTCCGCGAGGTGGGGGGCGGTGGGGGCCAGGAGCAGGAGCAGGGCCTTTCTCGCCTCCTCCCAGGCCGAAGGCTCCACGTCCGCCGCCTCCTTCACCTTCCCCATCAGGTTGGTGAGCTCCATGAGGGCGGCCAGCATGGTGTTGAAGTGGAAGTCCTCCATGTCCTCCGACACTTTCTTTATGGTCTGGTGGAGTGCCCGGCGCAGGGCCTGGGTGGCCTGGGGTTGGGGGCTTCTGGGGGTATAGGGCTCCATGACCAGGTTCCAGACCCGGCTGAGCCAGCGGGCCATGCCGGAGATGCCGCTATCGTCCCACTCCCCTCCATGCTCCCACGGGCCGATGAACATGAGATAGGCCCGCACCACATCCGCCCCCAGCTCCTCCACATAGGGGTCGGGGGTGATGACATTTCCCCGGCTTTTGGACATTTTATGCCTGTCCACCACGATGACCCCCTGGGAGAAGAAACGGGTGAAAGGCTCCCCGAAGTCCACCAGCCCCATGTCCCTCAGGGCCTTGGTGAAGAAGCGGGCATAGAGGAGGTGCATGGTGGCGTGCTCTGCCCCCCCGGTATAGAGGTCCACCGGCAGCCAGCGCTGGAGCTTCTTTTTGTCCCAGGGATAGCGCCGGTAATGGGGGCTGGCATAGCGGAAGAAATACCAGGAGGAGCACATGAAGGTGTCCATGGTGTCCGTCTCCCGCCGGGCGGGGCCGGAGCAGTTGGGGCAGGTCGTGTTGACGAACTTCTCGTGATATTTAAGAGGGGACTCCCCCGTTGGCCGGAACTCGGCATCGGGGGGGAGGAGCACCGGCAGGTCCCTTTCGGGCACGGGGACGATACCGCAGGTGTCGCAATAGACCATAGGGATGGGGGCCCCCCAGTACCTCTGGCGGGAGATGAGCCAGTCCCGTAGCCTGTAGCTCACCGCCTTCTTCCCCCAGCCCTTCTCCTCCAGGTATGTAGTAATTGCCTCCTGGGCCTGGGTGCTGGGCATGCCGTCAAAGGGTCCGGAGTTGACCATGGCCCCCGGCTCCACCCAGGCCTCCTCCAGCTCCCCCCCGTTCCAGCCAGGGGGGGCCACCACAGGGATGATGGCCAGGCCGTATTTCCTGGCGAAGGCGAAGTCCCTGGTATCATGGGCGGGGACCCCCATCACCGCCCCCGTCCCGTAGGTGGGCAGGACATAGTCGGCGGTCCAGATGGGCATCCTCCGGCCGCTGAGGCGGTTGAAACAGTAGGCCCCGGTGAAGACCCCCTCCTTCTCCTTCTCCTCCGCCAGGCGCTCCCTCTCTGCCCGGCCCCGGGCCCAGGCGATATAGCGCTCCACCTCCTCTTTTCTCTCGGGGGTGGTGAGCTCACGGACCAGCGGGTGCTCCGGGGCCAGGACAAAGAAAGTGGTGCCATAGACGGTATCGGGGCGGGTAGTGAAGACCCTTACCTCCCTGCCGTCCTCCAGTCCAAAGGATATCTCGGTTCCATAGCTTTTGCCCACCCAGTTGCGCTGCATCAGCTTTATCTTGTCTGGCCAGTCAGTACCTTTGTGTTCCATGAGCTCGTCGGCGTACTTCGTGATGCGGAAGAACCACTGCTCCAGTTCCCGGCGGGTCACCGATGTAGTACAGCGGTCACACTCTCCCACCCCCACCACCTGCTCGTTGGCCAGGACCGTCTGGCATTTGGGGCACCAGTTCACCGGTGCCTTGCCCCGATAGGCCAGCCCCGCCTTGTAGAGCTTGAGGAAGAACCACTGGGTCCATCTGTAGTATTCCGGCAGGCAGGTGATAACCTCCCGGTCCCAGTCATAGCTGGCCCCCATAGAGCGGAGCTGCCGGCGCATGTTCTCAATATTCTTCATGGTCCAGGTATAGGGATGGATGCCCCGGGCGATGGCTGCGTTCTCCGCCGGCAGGCCGAAGGCATCAAAGCCCATGGGGTGCATCACATTGAAGCCCTGCATCCTCTTGTACCGGGCACAGGCATCGGCGGGGGCCATGGCATACCAGTGGCCGATGTGCAGGTCTCCCGAGGTATAGGGGAACATGGTGAGGGCATAGAACTTGGGCCGGAGGTCGCCCTCCCGGGCCTCGTAGAGGCTGCCCTGCTCCCAGCGGGCCTGCCACTTCCTGTCTATTTCCCGGGGGTTATAGCTGAGAGGCATATTCCTCCTGAGACAAAGAGTCTTTCAGGAGAAAATCTTAGCCTAAGAGGGAGGGGGCGTCAACGGGCGGGGTCTTTTATCGGTGGGACCCGGCTTCAGTGTGCTCACTGAGGGGCAGGAACCTGTTTCCAATCAAGTAGAGGGCCGCAAAGAGCGCAAAGGTGCCAAGAACAATTACTATCTCTGTCAAACTGGGGATAAAATTAAAATTCACCACGTGTGCCTCCGCTCCCGCGGAGGTGAGTTGCCCAGCAGCCACAAAGTCAAATCTTGCTACGAACATGCCGATCATCACCAGAAACGCGGCGAGGCCGACCCCAAGAAGCGTTCGCGTTTTCGGAATAAGCAGGATAATCAGGGGCACGAAGAGTCCCAGGAATACTTCAAACACCCAGAAGCTCAACGCCAGCCTCCCGTTTACAAGGAGCTGGGTAGCATCAACCTTGTCCTGTGTGGAGCCGTAAAGGCCGGCTACGATTCTCCAGGTGGTGAACAAGAGAAACAGAGCCAGGAAGACGAGAAGGAGTTTGCCCAGGGCAAGCACCAGTCCACGCACAGCACCCATCTCTTTTCCGCCGAGCTTATACGTCAGAATTATGACCAGGGCCAACAGCGCTGCCCCCGAGACCAGGGCAGACAAAATGAAGTATATGGGCATGTAAGGGCCATACCACAAGGGCGAAGCCTTTACCACGCCAAACACCGCTCCCAGGGTGCCGGGAGCGGCAATAGCTAAGACAAAGCCACCTATCCCGGCGAACCAGGCAAAACTCTTGTATTTCTTTAAGCGCTGCTGAGCGGCGGCCTGGCTTCCTGCTGACGAGGGGTTACTGGAGACCGGAGACCTCCTCAGCATCTCCACCCTGCTCAAATAGAAGAACTCGACTATGAGGACCACGAGGTACAAGCCGTAAAGCACGCCCATCCACCAGATAGCCGACGAGAAACCAGGAGTGAGGACAGCCCAGATGGGCAACCTCCAGGGCCGCTCCAAGTCGCCAGCAAGAGCCCAGAAACCGGCGACGAGAGAAATCATGGCAAAGAAAACGGCCCTTCTGGCAAGGGGTTCATACCTTTCCATGCGGAACACATGCCCTAAGGAAGAGATGAGACACATCCCTGAGGCTGAGACCGCAAAAAACACGTAGGTGGAGATAAGAACTCCCCAGGGCATCCATCGCGAGGCGTTATATACACTCTCATGGCCCCGCCAGAAGCCGTACAGGATAGCCGCGGCTCCAAGAGCCGCCAGGGCGAGCAGGACCACAACCCACACCAGGAATGGAGTGAGCTTGCCCCCCCCCGTTTTCCCGCTAAGGCGGTCCTTCGTCCCTCGTTACCCTTCAAGGGTCATCCTCTCAGTTGACTCCTTCCGGGAGTCTCACATAATAGACCTTCGGCTTTGTCCCATATTCTGGTTTGAGGACCTGGACCGATTCCACCAGCAGCTTTGTCACCGGGCTTTCAGGGTCCCTGAGGTCGCCAAAAATCCTGGCCTGCGTGGGACACACTTGCACACAAGCCGGTTGCAGGCCCTTGACGACCCGATGGTAGCAGAAAGTGCATTTATCGGCTACCTTTGTCTCAGGATGAAGGTATCTCACCCCGTAGGGACAAGCGACTATGCAGTATTTGCAGCCGATACAGCGCTTTTCATCTACAAGAATGACCCCGTCCTTTGTGGTATAAGTGGCCTTGACCGGACAGACTGATACACACGGGGGGTTCTCGCACTGATTGCAGAGCTTGGGCACGAAGAAAGTCTCTTTAATCTGCAGACCCTGGTAACTCGGATTTTCACTCAAGGGTGGGAAGCCGGCTATGCCGGCATCAGGCGAGTCCTTCAACACCTCGCCATTCTCAGTTATTACATATCTATCTACCCAGGTCCTGTAGGACTCCGGTTCCATTGGGACGTGGTTCTCCTGCTTGCAAGCTAGAACACACTTGCCGCAGCCTATGCATTTGCTGGTATCAATGGCAAATCCCCAGTAGTGCTCGTCGGCACTGTAACCGTTGCCTGTCTGCCCCTCGGCGCGGGACTTGAGGAGCAGGCCACCAGTAACGACGACCAGGGTCACGCCTCCGGCAGTCTTCAGGAAATGGCGGCGGGATATTCTCTCTTCGTTCATTGCACTGAACCTTTGTGGCAGTTGAGACACATTTCAGCGGTGAACCCTACGTGGTCCTTGGCAAGTTTGGGGGCACGAAATACCCCCTTTTCGTGGCACGACAAGCAGACGCCGATACGCCCTTGAAGGGTATGAGGAACAGGGGGCGACTCTGCGATTGGGCGGATATAGGGAGAGTGACAATCCAAGCAAGGCTTCTCCGGGTAGTGTGCCTCGGAAATTATCTGGGAAAAGGTGCTGGGTTTGGACTCTAGCTTGTTATGACATGACATACATAGGTCCCCGGAAGTATCTACAGGAACTATCAGTGAGCTGTTGTCCACATGGGCTTGCGAAGGGCCATGACAGGTGTCACAATCTGCAGTCTTGTGCGCAGAGTCCAGCCAATCATTGTAGATATCGAGATGGCAAGCTTGGCAACGAGATGACTCGCTGTATTCTATGCTGAGATTGGCAATTCGTTCTATAGATTTCTCCTGAAACGCAGGGATAGATGACCCCAGGACCACTTTGATACCGACGAACAAAACGAGTACTAAAGCTGCTGCTACGGCGACCGCGATTCCCAGCTTCTTCATGCGCCTCGCTCAGGTCAGCCAGATATCTCTAAGTGCATTTTGCGATACAATACCACAAAAATTGTGTCAATACCAGAGCACCTGCCACCCATGCCTCCTTTCCACCGCATCGGTTGCCAGTTCTAGCGGTGCCCCAGGGCCCGCACCAGGTCCTTCACGCTGTTCACCACCACCCGCCTTCCCCCCACCACTTCCGCACTGTTCTGAGACATATTCAGGTAGATGAACTTTATCCTGGGGTTTTCCCTCCAGAGATGGAAGGAAAGATGGGACCAGCTATCGGGCAGGTCGGCATCATCCACAATAATGCACTCGGGGTGGGCCTGCTCCACCTGGGTGGCAGCCCCCTCATGGTCCAGGTCCACGCCGATGACTTCCAGGTCCGTCCTCCCCTTAAGAAGACCTTCCACCGTCTGGGACAAGAGGGAGCGCCGATAGAGAACCACTACCCTCTTGCCCATGGCCGTTTCCGTTTTCATTGTTCCTTTTGTCACAAATGGTATAGGATAGTCCGGCTACACCACATCGGCCTGAGGCTCTATTTCAGGGCCCAAAAAAGGCCCACGCGCTGCCGGGCGGATGGGCCTTGACGGGCAGTAGTAGAGCCTTGGGACTAGGTCTCCTTTACCAGGCCCTGGCGGAGGGCGTAGGCGGCGGCCTGGACCCGGTTCTGGAGTTGGAGCTTCGCCAAGATATTGTGAACATGGTTCTTGACCGTCCGCTGGCTGATGCCCAGGCGGCTAGCGATCGCTTTGTCAGAGAAGCCCTCCGAGAGGAAGCGCAACACCTCCATCTCCCGGCGGGTGAGGTTGGGCGGGGGGAGGAGAGAGGGGGTTTCCTGTTTCTTGGCCTGCTCGGCGAACTCCTCCCACAGCTTGCGGGCTATCACCCTGGAGAGCGCCACCTCCCCCCGCAAGACCCCCAGCAGCATATCTATCAGGTCCCGCGACTTCACCGTCTTGAGCAGATAGCCTTCAGCCCCAGCCTTAATGGCCTCAAAAAGGTCCTCCTCCTCCTCTGACACAGTGAGTATGACGACGCGGGTGTGGGGCATCTCCTCCTTTATCCTCCGGGTCGCGTCCAGGCCCCCCATCCCGGGCATGAGGATATCCATCAGGATGACATCGGGCAGAAGTTCCCGGGCCTTCTCCAGGGCCTCCTCCCCCGAGGCCGCCTCCCCCACGATCTCAATCCCGTCTTGAGTGGAGAGGAGGGCTGCCAGCCCTTCCCGAAAGAGGGCATGGTCATCCACCAGAAGCACCGTAGTCTTGTCCTGCATCCCTACCTCCTTGATAGCTGGACCCTCACCCGGGTGCCATGCCCCGGGGTGGTATCAACCTTGAAGGTGCCCCCTATCTCCTCGGCCCTTTCCCTCATTGTTTGGAGGCCGAACCGGGGCCCCCGTTCTTGTAGCACCTGGGCCAGGTCAAAGCCCTGGCCATCGTCTTCTATGACTATCTCTATCACCTGGTCCTGGACCCGGACAGCAATAGTGACCTGGGTGGCCCGGGCGTGCTTTCGGACATTGGTCAGGGCCTCCTGGACCACCCTCAACAGCTGCACCTGGGCTAGGGGAGGGATATCAGGCTCCCCCACCCCCTCTACCCTCATCTCCGTCCTCAGCCCCGTTTGCTCCCCAAAGCGCGTGAGGTAGTCCTGGAGGGTAGCCAACAACGAACGGTCGGGCCGGCGGGTGGTCCTCAGGCTCAGGATGGACTCCCGCACATCGGCCACAGCGCTGTGGACCGCCTGTTCCATCTCCCCCAGCGCCCTCTTGGCCTTCTCCACCTGTCCCGAGGAGAAGAGCTGGTCCAGGGCAATGAGCCTCAGGCCCAGATAGCTCAGGGTCTGGCCCAGGCTATCATGCATCTCCCGGGCAATCCGGTCCCTCTCCCCCAGGATGGCCAGCTCCCGGTTCCTGGCCTCCACCTCTGCGGTGCGCTCCCGCACCTTCTCCTCCATCTCCCGCCCCCACCTCTCCAGTTGAGAGCCGGTCTCCTCCTGGGCCTCCAGGCGCTCCTGGATGGCTTTCTCCAGCTGACGGCGCCTTTCCGCCTCAAATACGCTGAGCACCCGCACCAGGAAGAAAACGATGACCAGGGCAGTGAGGGCCCAGAAGGCCTGAGGGGGCACCCGGACCCATCGGAAAAAAGATGCGTAGTTAAGGAGCGAGGCGGGAAAGAAGGGCCCGGGGGGGACAATGAGCCCGGCGACAATGGCATTGAAGAAGAAGGCCCCCGCCACCACAAGGCTGTCCCGGCCCTCCCGGAAATAGCTGTGGAGGCGGAACCACCTCCACTGGCCGGCCATGGCCAGCCCCGCCAGGAGAGAACCCGGCAGGTAGAGGAGATAGCGGGCCAGGATATCGGCACTCCCCAGCCATGCCTCCTCCAGGCCAAGGAAGGCCCTGGTCGCGCTCGGATGGCACTGGAAGCAGGCGCCCGTGGGCCTTTGCGCCTCAAGGGCGGGGAACCATACCAGGTGGGGGGCCACCACCGCCAGGAGCCATAACCCGAAGAGCCCCAGGGGCAGCGCTTTGAGCCAGCGCTTGCCCCCCGAGTTGGCGGAAATGAGGCTCGCCCCGAAAAGGGCCAGGGCAAGGGTCGAGATGGCCAGGGCAAGGGTCCTCACCACCCGCCAGGAAAAGGCTGCCCCCCCGGGGTCCCCTATCAATAGACCCATGTCTAGCCAGGGCACCGCGCTGTGCAGGATACCAAAAGCGGCCAGATACTTCAGACTGGAGGCCAGAGGCAGGGCAGTGGTGCGGCGGGACTCCAGGGCTACCGTCAGGCCCATAACAAACCAGGCCAGCCCGTAGACAAAAAGGACTAGAACCAGCACCCCGGGGCTGATCTGAGCCATTGTCCTCTTCCCTTTCTCTAGGCCCGAAGGCCTATCCCATTATATACCTCTGAACAGGTTTGTTGAAAAACCTGGCTAAACAGAATCTCAACCCAACCTCTACTAGTTTTGGGACTATCGTTTGATGCGTTCCCCGCAGCCGGGGGCTAAAATGAATCTTGAAGTGAAAGCTATCAAGAGCGTAGCCAACATGGAGAAGAGGCCCCTGGGCCTGAGGCAGATTTACCTCTGGCCCAGTCTAGCCCTGATGGCCCTCATTACCATCATGGGCGTGGCCATCCCCTGGAAGCTCGTGGGCAGCAACCGAGTGATAGGGGCGGAGACTATCATTCCCCACCTGCTGGCCTGGACCGTCGTCTTCCTGGCCTTTTCCCTGCTCATATCCTGGCTGAGCCAGAGGCTTTCTCTCCAGCTTGGGCACCTGGCCCGGGCTGTGGAGCGGGTGGCGGCGGGGAACTATCAGGAGAGGGTCCCGGTCCAGGGCAGCCGGGAAATGCGCCACCTGGCCTCGGCCTTCAACCATATGTCCGAAGCCCTGGGGGAAAGCCGGGGGCGAGAGATAAAACTCCTGGAGGAAATGAGCCAGATGGAGGCCCTGAATGAGCTGGAACGGCTGAAGACGGACTTTCTGGCCACCATCTCCCACGAGCTGCGCACCCCCCTCACCCTCATCACGGGCTATGCCGAGCTCCTTTCCTCTCGGGAGAAGCTCTCCCCCAGGGGCCAGGAGATGGCGCAGACTGCGCTCCGGGAGTCCCAGCGTATGGCCAGTCTGGTGGATGACCTTCTCGACCTGTCCCGGATGGAAACAGAAGGGCTGGAGCTGCACAAGGAGCCGGTAAACCTCATCAGGCTGATAGAGGAGAGGCTGGCCTATTTCTCCGCCCTCTCTCCCCAACACCACCTGGAGACCCGCATCCCTCACGGCCTGCCCTGGATTATGGCCGACAGGGCCCGCATAAGTCAGGCCATCAACAACCTGCTGGACAATGCTATCAAGTACTCTCCCAACGGGGGCACCATCACGGTGGACCTCCTGCGCCAGGCTACGGCGATCGTGGTCAGCGTGGAAGACAAGGGGGTGGGCATCACCCCGGAAAAACAGAAGCTGCTGTTTACCAAGTTTTACCGGGCCGACGAATTTCTTAAGCTCGCCGTCCGCGGCACCGGCCTGGGCCTGGCCCTGTGCAAATATATCGTGGAGGCCCACGGCGGCCGTATTTGGGCGGAGTCCCAGAAAGACCTGGGCTCAACCTTTTCCTTCAGCCTCCCCATCTACCAGAACGCCGCCATGGCCCCATCCAAGAGCATCGCCCTATTTCCGCCTGCGCCCCAGCACCAGGCCGGTGTAGAGGGAAACCAGCAGAAGTAGGTCCGCTACCGGCCACCCCACCTCGGACCGGGCCCGGGACTGGCACCCCAGCCCGGACGCTGGAGGGGGCGCCGGTGTCAGAGCAGGAGTGGCAGCGGGGGTGGGGGTCGAACACTTTACATGCCAAACTAGGCCGTGGAGGATTCGAACCCCCGACCAAGGGATTAAAGGAGCCTATGCCCCCCTCCCATCCTAGCCCATCACATACGAACTGGGCCTCTGTAGTCCAACCCCCGGGGGGGATTTTATATCTGTCGGTGTTGTGCTGTCCCAGGGGGTCTCTTTCAGTGGATTGGCAAAAGGATTGGCAAAATTCCCTGCCTGGGCCCCTGGCTCATCCCCGAGGAGAAGCCCTACGTCCCTATCCCGCGCTTGTCTTGGGAGATTTGATAAACCGGGCCAGTTGTGCTACAGTAATAGAAACCCTGGGTGGTCGAAGCAGTTCGAACCGGTGGGCCTCCAAGGACCCCCGAGTAGGTTCCGAAAGGGGAGACGGAGACGAGAACCGGGAAGACTGGTGAGGTCACTCGGGGTTTCTTCTGTCCCCGTGGCTTCAGCCTTCGCTGGGCTTGAGGAGAGCCGCATGGGGCAGCTCGCGAGGTACCCTTGGCAAAGACAAAGGAGAAGCAGAACGATGAAGAAGGCGGCCCTGCTCCTGATGGTCTTGGCCCTTTGGTCTGCCTTCTCTTCTCCGGCCATGGCCCAGCCCCCGGTATGCCTCTTCTATGGCCTGGCTCGGGTTGATGGGGCCCCGGTTACGGGGGGGACAGTGGTCTCTGCCTGGGTGCAGGGGGTGAAGGTGGCAGAGACCACCACTGCCGATGATGGAAGCTACAGGCTTATGGTGGTGCAGCCGGAAGGGCAGGTCTTCTCCGGCGCGACGGTGGAATTCAAGATAGGTGAGTCCACTGCCCGGCAGAAGGGGGTCTGGGTGGCGGGGGAAGCCTTTAACCTCAACCTGGACTATGGGGCCCCCACGCCTGCTCCTACACCCACGCCGACACCTACCGCCACTCAACCCCCTCCAGAGCAGCGGGGCGGTCCCGGCTTCAGCGCCGCACTGATAGCTATTGCGGCGGCTGTGGTTGCGGCCTTCTTAACATGGTTTTTCGTGTGGTCGAGACGTCGCAGGAAGTAGGAACAGCAGAGGGTGAACTAGGTCTGTCCAAACCGTCTGGCGGGAGATACGTAGTGACTACGGTGTCTGCGAATGTCTAGGTGGTCAAGGACTAATTGACTCTACGGTCTTCAATTCCCAGGAATGCAGGAATGGTTGGGTTTCCTGAGCCGGAGGGTCACTTCGTATCTATTGGTTTGGTGCCGGTTCCCAAGGGACTGGAGGGCTATTCCCCGACCGGTTTTGCCGAGTTTGCTGAGAATATGGAATATGTTAGGACTTCTCAAGGGAGTTTTTCAGCAGCATGCTAGGTGAGTTGGGATTCTTCCTCCCACTGGAGAGCGTGCCCTAGATATTGCTTACGGTGAGGGAGGTGGAGGGGGCGGCGCGGGCGGCGGGGAGGGGGCCTTCTATGAATTCCGAGAGGGACTTGCCGGGGGGGACCATAGGATAGACATTCTCCTCGGGCTCCACCATGAAATCGATTAGATACGGCCCGGGGCTTTCCATGGCCCGGTAGATGGCGGGGAGGACCTGGTTGCGCTGGGTGACCCTCTCGCTGGGGATGCCGTAGGCCTCGCCTATCTTGACGAAGTTGGGGTTCCAGAGGGGGGTGGCCACATAGCGGCGGCTGTAGAAGAGCTCCTGCCACTGGCGGACCATGCCCAGAAAACCGTTGTTAATGATTGCCATTTTCACCGCTGCCCTCTCCTGGGCGATGGTCCCCAGCTCCTGTATGGTCATCTGGAAACCCCCATCCCCTGCCACGCACCAGACTGTCTCCTCGGGGCAGCCTATCTTGGCCCCCAGGGCGGCGGGCAGTTCAAAGCCCATGGCCCCCAGCCCACCGGAGGAGATGAGGCTGTTGGGGCGGGTGTAGCGGAAATACCGGGCGGCCCACATCTGGTTCTGCCCCACCCCGGTGACAATGATGGTCCTGCCCTGGGTGGCCTCGTAGATGGAGTGGATGACATACTGGGGGAGGAGGTTTTCCCCGTCTGGGATGGAGGTATCGGGGTGTTCCTGCTGCCAGTGCTGGACCTGGGCTATCCAGTCGGGACGGGTCCGGGTCTGGACCGCCTTGTTGAGCCCCTTGAGGACCAGCCGGCAATCCCCCACGATGGGCACATGGGCAGGCACATTCTTGCTAATCTCGGCCGGGTCAATGTCTATGTGGATGACCTGGGCCAGGGGGGCGAAGGCGCTGACCTTGGCCGTGGCCCGGTCATCAAAGCGCATCCCCACGGCGATGAGGACATCGGCCTGGCCTACAGCCATATTGGCGGCCGCCGTGCCATGCATGCCCATCATCCCCAGGCTGAGGATGTGGTTCTGGGGGAAGGCCCCGGTGCCCAGGAGCGTTGAAGCCACCGGTATCTGGGCCTTCTCGGCCAGCTCCTGCAGTTCCTCGTGGGCCCCCGAGATGTTGACCCCCCTCCCCACCAGGATAAGGGGTTGGGAGGCGCTGTTGATAAGCTGGGCGGCCCGCTTTATCTGGGCGGGGTGGCCTGTCAGGGAGGCCTTATATCCCCGGGGGACGGCCCTCTCCGGGTAGGAGAACTCCGTCTCCTCGGTAAAGACATCCCTGGGGATATCAAGGAGGACGGGGCCGGGCCGGCCCGTCCGTGCCAGGAAGAAGGCCTGCTTGATAGTCCGGGCCAGCCCCTTCACATCCAGTACCAGGTAGTTATGCTTGGTGATGGGGAGGGTGATGCCGGTGGTGTCCACCTCCTGGAAGGCATCCTTGCCGATAAAGGGACGGGCGACCTGCCCGGTGATGGCGATAAGGGGAGAGGAATCCAGGTGGGCGCAGGCGATGCCGGTGACCAGGTTGGTGGCCCCGGGGCCAGAGGTGGCGAAGCAGACCCCCACCCGGCCTGTGGCCCGGGCATAGCCGTCGGCGGCGTGGGCCGCCCCCTGCTCGTGCCTCACCAGAATATGGCGTAGCTGGGGGTACTGGGGCAGGGTATCATAAAGGGGGAGGACGGTTCCCCCGGGAAAGCCAAATACCACCTCCACCCCTTCCCTGACGAGGGCCTCGCAAACTATCTGGGCCCCGGTGAGCTTCATCCCTTGCTCTCCATAAGGACGGCCCCCTGGGAGGCGGAGCTCACCCTTTCCGCATAGCGGGCCAGGTATCCCTTTTCCACCCTGGACCTCCAGGGGGAAAGGGCCTTGAGACGCCGGGCCAGCTCTTCCTCCGCCAGCTCTACATCCAGGCGGTGGCCTGGGATGTCTATCCTGATTATGTCGCCGTCGCGGAGGGCGGCAATAGGCCCCCCGGCCGCGGCCTCGGGCGAGACATGGCCTATTGCGGCGCCCCGGGTGGCCCCGGAAAAGCGGCCGTCGGTGATGAGGGCCACCCTGTCGTCCAGGCCCATCCCGGCAAGGAGGGACGTAGGGGTGAGCATCTCCCTCATACCCGGCCCTCCCCGGGGGCCTTCATAGCGGATGACGATGACCTCGCCTTTCTTCATCTCTCCCTTCAGGATATACTGGGTGGCTTCCTCCTCGCTGTCAAAGACCCGGGCGGGGCCCCGGTGGACCAGCATGGAGGGGGCCACCGCCGCCGCCTTGACCACCGCCCCCTCTGGGGCCAGGGTGCCGAAGAGGACGGCAATGCCGCCTGTGGGGGAATGGGGGCGGAGGCGGGGGCGGATTACTTCCTGGTCCCTCACCTTTGCCCCGCTGAGCACCTCCCCCATAGGTTTGCCCGTCACGGTCATGGCCTGGGAGTGGAGGAGGGGGGAGAGCTCCTGCATCAGGGCGGGGATGCCCCCAGCCCGGTCCAGGTCTTCCATATGGTATACCCCGGAGGGGCTGATTTTAGTGAGGTGGGGGGTGCGGCGGCTTATCTCGTCTACCTGCTCCAGGGGGAAGGCGATGCCGGCCTCGTGGGCCAGGGCCATGAGGTGGAGGAGGGAGTTGGTGCTACCCCCCAGGGCCATATCCACGCTGAAGGCATTGTGGAGGGCATCCCGCGCGATGATGTCCCCTGCGCGGAGGCCCTTCCGCCAGACCCTCACCGCCTGCCTTCCCGCCTCCCGGGCCAGGGCAGACCTCCGGGCATCCACAGCGGGGATGGTGCCATTGCCGGGGAGGGCCAGGCCCAGGGCTTCAGTAAGGCAGTTCATGGTATTGGCAGTAAATAGTCCGGCACAGCTACCGCAGCCGGGGCAGGCGGCCTGGGCCAGCTCCTCCAGCTCCGCCTCGGTCATCTCCCCCCGGGAGGCCCGGCCCACGGCGTTGAAGACATCGCTCAGGTCCACGCATTTCTCCCCCTCCTTCCCCTTCAAGCGGCCTGCCAGCATGGGGCCGCCGCTGATAAAGATGGAGGGGAGGTTAAGGCGGACAGCGGCCATGAGCATCCCCGGGATTATCTTGTCGCAGTTGGGGATGAAGACCAGGGCGTCAAATGCGTGGGCCTGGGCCAGGGTCTCCGCCGAATCGGCAATCAGCTCCCGGCTGGGCAGGCTATATTTCATCCCTGGGTGGTTCATGGCCAGGCCGTCGCAGACGGCGATGGTGTTCACCTCAAAGGGCACCCCGCCCTCTTCCCTCACCCCCTGTTTTACCTCCTGGGCGATAAGGCCGAGGTGCCGGTGGCCGGGGACAATCTCAGAAAAGCTGTTGACGATGCCTATGAAGGGCTTGTCCAGGTCCCCCGGGCCCAGTCCCAGGGCATAAAGGAGGGAGCGGTGGGGGGCCCGCTCTATGCCCCTCTTTACCTGGTCGCTGATCATTCCTTTTCTATTTCCCCTATTTTTTCAATGCGGCGCAGGTGCCGACCGCCCTCAAACTCCGTGGTGAGGAAGGCCTGGACGATTTCCTTTGCCTTTTCGTCAGAGGTCTCCTCGGCGGAGAGGCTGAGGACATTGGCATCTATATGCTCCCGGGCGCGGCGGGCCAGGAAGGTGTCCAGGGCCAGGGCGGCCCTGATACCGGGGAACTTGTTGGCGGCAATGGCCATGCCGATGCCGGTGCCGCAGACCAGGATACCCCGGTCAAATTCCCGCCGGGAAACAGCCCCGGCTACCTTGGAGGCGATGTCCGGATAGTCCACGGGGTTGGTATCATAGGAGCCAAAGTCGTGATAGGTATGCCCCATCTCCGTGAGGGATTCCATCAGTTTCTTCTTCAGTTTGAAACCACGATGGTCGCAACCAATAGCGATCTTCATCTCAGCACCTCCAGGGCTGCTTCTAGGCACTTTTCTATCTCTTCTCGGGGGATGGCCCCTTCTCTCAGGACCAGGGGGGCCTTCCCCGTGAGGTCCACAATCGTGGACTCCCTGCCTCCGGGAGTGGGACCGCCTTCCAGCACCAGGTCTATCTTTTCCCCCATCTGTCCTCTTACCTCTTCGGCTGTCCGGGCGGGGGGGTGGCCGGAGAGGTTGGCACTGGTCCCGGTGATAGGAGCGCCCAGGCCCTCTATCAGGGCCAGAGGGGTGGGGTGATGGGGCTGCCTCACCGCCACCTTGCCCGAGCCCGCCGTAACCAGCTCCGGCACTGCCTCAAGGGCCACCAGCACCAGGGTGAGGGCCCCCGGCCAGAACCTTTCGGCCAGGGCCACGGCCTGAGGTGGCAGAAAGGCGAGCCCTGAGACCTGGTCCAGGCCCCCCACAAGGACGGGCAGGGGCTGATGGCGGGAGCGGCCCTTGAGCTCAAAGACCCTCTCCACCGCCCTGGGGAGGAAAATATTTGCCCCCAGGCCATAAACCGTATCGGTGGGGAAAGCCACCACCCCCCCCCGCCTCAGCACCTCTATAGCCCTCGCTATCTCCTGAGGCAGCTCCATAATCCTTAATCCTTGGCGCAGAGTATAGCACAATGTTATGGCGGATGCACCCATTCCCTTGACCCCCGCTCTTGCCAGGTGTTAAATTGAAGGCATGAAGAGGATAGCTACCACCGGGGATATTGAGGTCTCCACCTACCTGGAGATTGCTAAGGAGAAGGCGGGGGAAAAGCCCCTGCCGGAGGTAGAGCGACCTATCCGGGAAGGGGTGGTGGTAATTGACTTCGGCTCCCAGTATAGCCTGCTCATTGCCCGGAGGGTGCGGGAGCTTCAGGTCTACTGCGAGCTGGTCCCCTATGATGCCCCCTATGAGCGAATAGCCAACCTGCGCCCCCGGGGCTTTATCCTCTCGGGGGGCCCGGCCTCGGTCTATGAGCCCGGCGCGCCTATGGCTCCCGGCTATGTCTTTGAGAGCCGGCTGCCCGTCCTGGGCATCTGCTACGGGATGCAGGTTCTCACCCACCAGCTGGGGGGCAAGGTGGTCCCGGGACAGAGGCAGGAATATGGCCATGCCCTCCTCCATCTGGGGGCCGATTCTCCCCTCTTCGCTGGCCTGCCCTCACCCATGACGGTGTGGATGAGCCATGCTGATCTAATCGGGGAGATGCCCTCTGGATTCAAGAGCCTGGCCTATACCGAAAACTCCCCTATTGCTGTCATGGGCAATGAGCAGGGGGTCTTTGGCCTCCAGTTCCATCCTGAGGTGGTCCATACCCCCTACGGAAAGGAAGTCCTGCGCAATTTTCTCTACCGGGTCTGCGGCTGCGGGGGGAACTGGACCCCGGGCAATTTCATCGCCGAGAGCATCGCCCGCATCCGGGAGCAGGTGGGAGAGGGGAGTGTCATCTGCGCCCTCTCCGGGGGGGTGGACTCCTCGGTGGTGGCCACCCTTATCCACCGGGCGGTGGGCGACCAGCTCACCTGCATCTTCGTCAACAATGGCCTCCTCCGCCTCCAGGAGCCGGAGCGCACCCTCAACACCTTCCAGAAGAACCTGGGGATGAACATCCGCTACGTGGACGCCACGGAGAGGTTCCTTGAGCGCCTGGAGGGCATCACCGACCCGGAGCAGAAGCGGCGGGCGGTGGGGGAGGAGTTCATCCGGGTCTTTGAGGAGGAGGCGGCCAATATAGGGCAGGTGGAGTTCCTGGGGCAGGGGACCCTCTACCCCGATGTCATAGAGTCCTCCAGCCCGGATAGCCGGGCCTCGGCCCGCATCAAGACCCACCATAATGTGGGGGGGCTTCCCAGCCGGATGAGCCTCAAGCTGCTGGAGCCCCTCAGGTATGTCTTCAAGGACGAGGTGAGGGAGGTGGGGATGGCCCTGGGGCTGCCCGAGGAGATGGTGTGGCGCCAGCCCTTCCCCGGGCCGGGCCTGGCCATCCGTATCATCGGCGGGGTGAGCAGGGAGAAGCTGGACATCCTGCGGGCCGCCGACTGGATTGTGATGAACGAGATAAAGAAGGCCAAGCTCTACCGCCAGCTCTGGCAGAGCTTTGCCATTCTCACCGATGCCCGCAGCGTGGGCGTGATGGGCGACCACCGCACCTATGGCTATGTGGTCGCGTTGAGGGCTGTCACCAGCGAGGATGCCATGACCGCCGACTGGGCCCGGCTGCCCTACGACCTCCTGGCCCGCATATCCGCCCGCATCGTCAACGAGGTCCCTGGCGTCAACCGGGTGGTCTATGATGTTACCTCCAAGCCCCCCGCCACCATTGAGTGGGAGTAACTCCGGCTACCATGATTCTTCCTTGCAGTCACGACCCCAATGCCACCAATCAAATAGAACCTGCGATTGAGCTTCTGCAGCACTTGGATGCGAAGCACCCGGATATTCTTGTAGCCCACGGACTGATACCAGAGGACTATCACCCAAAGTTGGTTTTTCGATCCGCTGTTGAGAGCATCAGGGGGACCTACATCGCCTCGTCACTCACTCAAAGGCAAGGCCTTGTAGGACGTGTTCTTGAAAGAATGAGGCAAGGTGGTTCAATTGTCGAATACCAGCCGCAAGGGCCGCACGAGAGATTTGATTTCCAGGTTATGATGGCAAAGAAGCCGAAGGAGATGGCCGCCGTAGAGGTGAAGGGTGGAGAAGGTAACAGCATAAATATATCTGACAGACCCCTTTGGTGTAACGAGTTCATCCTGTGGTGCCACCTTGATGGAGCTATTGTTAATCAGCCGTCTCACGGAGCGGCCGCCATCATTTTCAACAGAGTGTCAAGCGAAATGGTCAAACGTGGCAAACATGTTGATGCTATAATATTCAAAGACAGTCGGTGCAATACTTCGCTTCGCGTTTGTCCCAAGTACCAAGGTAAAACGCCTTCCACAGAACTCGGCGTTGCTCCAGACATTTTTCTCTTGCCGCAAACAATGCCATCAAAGGAAGATCCAAATCCTCCCCCTCACAACCTGGACAGCCTCCGCCTGCCTGCGAGAATCCTTGAAGCGCACGGCGTAACCTCAAGCCGTCTTGAGGACCACGTATGGCAGGTCACTATTGGTTTGACCCAGGGCGAGACACGCACGTTAAGAGAAACTAAAATCTTTCACAAAGGCCACCTACTTGAAGTTAGGAGAACCGCAAGGTAGGCCATGGTACAAGGCGACCAACTAACACTATTTCAGGGGGACAGTCTTGAGTTAGATGTGAGCGTCTGGGCCGGCTCCTTCAATGCCAGGGAAAGCTCGATGCATCAATTGGCTCCCTATGTCGGGAAGCTTAAGTCGGGCATGGTTAGGGTATTAATAAGCCTATACTCTCAGCCCGGTGATATCGTTCTTGACCCGTTTTGCGGCTCTGGGGTCGTGCCTTTAGAGTCTGTACTGATGGGACGACATGCAGTAGCCAATGACCTCAGCCCATATGCGTATGTGATAACAAGAGGAAAGCTTTCCGCGCCGAAAAGCAAACATGATGCTCTGCGTCAAGCGGAGGAGGCTATTCAAGAAATCGAGCATCGCGCGCCTACTGTTGAGTGCAATAGTGCTCCCGATTGGGTCCGCAAGTTTTTCCATCCTCAAACGCTCAAAGAGGTTCTCGTGGGTTTTGATGTTCTGAGGGAACGTCAGGACTACTTCCTTATGGCCTGCCTCCTCGGCATCCTTCATCATGTTCGGCCGGGCTTCCTGTCCTACCCGGCAAGCCACCTGACTCCATACTTACGTGTCAAGAAGTACCCTCGCGAACTATTCGCTCACATGTATTGCTACAGAGATCTAGGGTCAAGACTGTTAGCCAAAGTGGAACGAGCCTATCGGCAAACTATGTTTGCACCTCCTATGGAAGAGGTTTCATGGAAGGTTCTGCAAGAGAATGCCATGAATCTGTCGCTAGCCAGTGACTGTGTTGACGCTATCATTTCAAGCCCGCCATACTTTGGCGCGCTGGATTATGCAAGGGACAATAGGCTTAGACTTTGGTTTCTCGGTACTTCCGACTGGAAGCAATTGGACCGCTCTCTCACAGCTAACGACAAGGTCTATGTACCTCAAATGGCAAAATCCTTAGCAGAAATGGGCAGGGTCTTAAGGACTGGGGGGCATTGTGTCCTTATACTGGGGGATGTTCAGCGTAATGGGGCTAGAAAGGATACGGCTAGTGTCATTTCGGAATTGGCTCTCGAAGTAAGTGAAGGTCAAATGGTTACGAAGTCCATTTATTCGGACGAGATACCCGACATTCGGCGCTCAAGGAGAGGAACAAGAACAACCAAATATGAGCGCATATTGGTGATGCAAAAGGCTGGGTGATTTGTTGTGAAGATGCTTGTTGTCGGCTCCGGGGGGAGGGAACATGCCCTGGCCTGGAAGCTGGCCCGGAGCCCGGGGGTAAAGGAGCTGTTTATCGCCCCGGGAAATGCCGGAACGGCCAGCCTGGGGACAAACCTCCCCATCAGGGCCAACGATATCCCTGCCATAGGGGAGGCCTGCCGCCGCCTGGGAATAGGCCTGGTGGTGGTGGGGCCGGAGGCCCCTCTGGCAGCGGGGATTGCCGACCACCTGGAGGGGTTGGGCATCAAGGTCTTCGGGCCCTCACGGGCCGCCGCTCAGATTGAGGCCAGCAAGGTCTTCGCCCGCCGCCTGATGGAGAAGTACCACATCCCCTGTCCCAGGGGCGTGGTCTTTGAAGATTACTCCCAGGCCCGGAGCTATGCGGAGTCCCACCCCTTCCCCCTGGTGGTCAAGGCCGATGGCCTGGCGGGGGGGAAGGGGGTAACGGTGGCCCGCAACCGGGAGGAGGCCCTCCAGGCCCTCCACCAGGCTATGGTGGCCCGGGCCTTCGGAGAAGCCGGGGAGAGGGTCGTCATTGAGGAATACCTCACGGGGAGGGAGGTCAGCCTCCTGGCATTCACCGATGGCAGGACGGTGGTGCCCATGGCCCCCGCCTGCGACTATAAGCCCGTGTTTGACGGGGACAGGGGTCCCAACACCGGGGGGATGGGGGGCTACACCCCCCCAGGCTTCTTGCCCCCCGGGCTTATGGAGGAGGTAGAGAGCGCCGTCCTCCGCCCGGCGGTGGAGGCCATGGCCAGGGAGGGGAGGCCCTATAAGGGGGTGCTCTACGCCGGGCTCATGCTCACCGGGGAGGGGCCGAAGGTGCTGGAGTTCAACTGCCGCTTCGGCGACCCCGAGACCCAGGTGATGCTCCCCCGCCTCGAGACCGGCCTCCTGGACATCATGCTGGCCGTCGTTGCCGGGGAGCTGGACAGGGCCAAGATAGACTGGTCGGAGAGGGCCTGTGTGGGGGTAGTGATGGCCTCGGGGGGCTACCCAGGGGAATACAGGAAAGGGTATCCTATCTCTGGCCTGGACCGGCTGCCCCCTGATGTCCTGGGCTTCCATGCCGGGACCAGGGCAAGGGACGGCCAGGTCATCACGGATGGAGGCAGGGTGCTCACCGTTGTTGGCCTCGGGGAGAGCGTCCCCTTGGCCCGGCAGAGAGCCTATGAAGGGGTGGGCCTCATCCATTTTGAAGGCTGTCACTACCGGCGGGATATAGCCCTTGTGGAGGAGATAGGCCCCCAAAAGGCCTCGAGGCTTCTTGGGGGGCCCCGGGATGATCTTAGAGGAGGTGGTCTGATGGCTCTGGTAGGAGTAATGATGGGCTCCCGGACCGATTCCCCCTATGTCCAGCCCTGCCTGGACATGCTCCGGGAGCTGGGGATAAGCTGTGAGGTGAGGACCCTCTCCGCCCATCGCCAGCCCGATGCCGTGCGGGAGTATGCCCTCACCGCCCGGGACCGGGGGGTGGAGGTGATAATAGCGGGGGCAGGGATGGCCGCCCACCTCCCCGGGGTGTTGGCCTCCTGGACAGACCTGCCCGTTATCGGCATCCCCCTCTCCACCTCGGAGCTGGAGGGGCTGGACTCCCTCCTGGCCATCGCCCAGATGCCGCCGGGGGTCCCCGTGGCCTGTATGGCGGTCAACGGTGCCCGCAATGCCGCCGTCTTTGCCGCCCGCATCCTGGCCCTAAAGCATGATAAAATAGGCCAGGCCCTGGAAAACTACCGCCAGCGGCTCCAGGAGGCGTGAGTGATTGAGCGCTACTCCCGGCCGGAGATGAAGCGGGTCTGGTCGGAGGAGAACAAGTTCCAGAAGTGGCTCCGGGTGGAGGTCGCCGTCTGCCAGGCCTGGGCTGAGCTGGGGGCCATTCCCAAGGAGGCTGCCGATAAGATAGCCCGGGAGGCCCGCTTTGAGCTGAAGAGGATTGAAGCCCACCTCAAGGAGACCCACCACGATATGACCGCCTTTCTCCGCGCGGTGGGGGAAAGCCTGGGGGAAGAGGGGCGCTTTGTCCACTTCGGCCTCACCTCCTCCGATGTAATAGACACCGCCCTGGCCCTCCAGTTCCTGGAGGCGGCGGACCTCCTGGAAAGGGACCTGGGGCAGCTCCTAGAGGTGCTGGAGACCAGGGCCAGGGAGCATCAGGGAACCCTGATGATGGGCCGGACCCACGGGGTCCATGCCGAGCCTACTACCTTCGGCCTCAAGCTGGCCCTCTGGGCCCAGGAGGTCAAGCGCCACCGCCAACGCCTGGCCGAGGCCAGGAAGATGGTGGGGGTGGGCAAGGTATCGGGGACGGTGGGCACCTATGCTACAGTCCCCCCGGAGGTGGAGGAGCTCGCCTGCCGCCGCCTGGGCCTGGAGCCCGACCCCATCTCCAACCAGATTGTCCAGAGAGACAGGCATGCCCAGTTCATCACCACCCTGGCCCTCATCGGCTCCTCCCTGGAGAAGTTTGCCACGGAAGTCAGGTCCCTTCAGCGCACCGAGGTCCTGGAGGTGGAGGAGCCCTTTGAGCCCGGCCAGACGGGGTCCTCGGCCATGCCCCACAAGCGGAACCCGGAACTTTCAGAAAGGGTCTGCGGCCTGGCCCGGCTCCTCCGGGGCTTTGCCCTCACCGCCCTGGAGAACATCGCCCTCTGGCACGAAAGGGATATCAGCCATTCCTCCGCCGAGCGCATCATCTTCCCTGATTCCTCTCTGGCCCTGGACTACATGCTGGCTACCTTCACCTATGTGATGAAGGGGCTCCAGGTCTATCCCCAGAGGATGAAGGAGAACCTGGAGCGGACCCAGGGGGTCATCTTCTCCCAGCGGGTCCTCCTGGCCCTGATTGAGAAGGGCCTGGACCGCCAGGAGGCATACCGGATTGTCCAGGAGAATGCCACAAGGGCCTGGAAGGAGGGGAGGCCCTTCCTGGAGCTCCTGAAAGGGGACAGGCGGGTGAAGCTCTCCTCTCGGGACCTGGAGGCCCTCTTTGACTACGGCTACTACACCCGGTATGTGGGCCAAGTCTTCCAGCGCCTGGGGCTGGCGGGGACGCCGGCCCGGGCCTGAACGGTTGCTCCATTGTCCACCCTCCTGAAGGTTGACCTTCCCCTGCCCCTCTTTCACCGGGGGAAGGTGCGGGACAACTACGACCTGGGGGACCGGCTGCTCATGGTGGCCTCGGACCGCATCTCGGCCTTTGATGTGGTCCTGCCCAATGCCATCCCGGACAAGGGCAAGGTCCTCACCCAGCTCTCGGCCTTCTGGTTTGAGAAGACAAGCCGCATCATCCCCAACCACCTCATCGCCCTGCTCCAGGCACCGGAACAGCTAAAGGGCCTGGTCCCCGGAAAGAAGCCTCCCCTCTATCTCCTGGGCCGCTCCATGCTGGTGAAGAAGGCAGAGAGGCTGGCCGTGGAGTGCGTGGTGCGGGGCTATATCTCCGGCTCGGCCTGGGCGGAGTATTCCAGGGAGGGGAAGGTGTCCGGCCAGGCCCTTCCCCCGGGCCTGAAAGAGAGCGAAAGACTGCCCCAGCTCCTCTTTACCCCCACCACCAAGGAAGAAAAGGGGCATGACCGGCCCATCACCCCCCAGGAAATATCCAGGAGCCTGGGCCCGGCCCTGGCGCGGGAGGTGGAGGAGAAGAGCCTTGCCCTCTACTCCCTGGCCCACCAGTATGCCCTGGAGCGGGGCATCATCATCGCCGATGCCAAGATGGAGTTTGGCCTCCTGGGAGGGAGGCTCATCCTGATAGACGAGCTCTTCACCCCCGATTCCAGCCGCTTCTGGGACCGGGCGCGCTATTCCCCCGGGGGGCCCCAGCCCAGCTATGATAAGCAGCCTGTCAGGGACTGGCTAGTGAGTTCGGGGTGGAACCAGGAACCCCCAGCCCCCGCCCTCCCCGACTGGCTCATTAAGGAGACCTCGGAATGCTACCGGGAGGTCTACAAGAAGCTTACTGGAAAGGAGCTCATCTGAAGTTGTTTGTGGCTAAGGTGTACATAACGCTGAAGCCCACGGTGAATGACCCCCAGGGGCTAACCATCAAGGGGGGGCTGGAAGTGCTGGGCTTCTCCTCGGTGAGGAAGGTGAGGGCAGGGAAATACCTGGAAATATGGCTGGACGGGGGGAGCAAAGAGAGGGCGAGGAAAGAGGTGGAGGAGATGTGCCGCCAGCTTCTGGCCAACCCTGTCATTGAGAACTACCGTTTTGAGCTGGAGGAGACCCCGGCTGTTTGACAGGAAGCAGCCCAGGGGTTATATTTACGCCAAATGGGGGAGAGGCGTATCCTGGTGGCCCTGGTGGAGGACCGGCCTGGGGTGCTGAGCCGGGTGGCCAGCCTTTTCCGCCGCCGGGGCTTCAATATAGAGAGCATAGCGGTGGGCCACACCGAGCAGCCGGGCCTATCCCGGATGACCATTGTGGTGGGTGGGGAGGAGGCGGAGGTGGAGCAGGTAAGGAAGCAGCTGGAGAAGCTGGTGGATGTGGTCAAGGTCTTTGATGTCTCCGGCGCCAGCAGCGTATCCCGGGAGCTGGCCCTCATCAAGGTCAAGGCCACCCCCCAGAACCGCAGCGAGATAATGCAGATAGTGGACATCTTCCGGGCCAATATCGTGGATGTGGCCCCCGATTCCCTGATTGTGGAGGCCACCGGGGACGAGGGCAAGCTGGAGTCTCTGACTAACCTCCTGCGGGGCTTTACTATTAAGGAGCTGGCCCGCACCGGGTGCATAGCTATGTCCCGGGGCCTCCAGGAGAAGAAGAAAAGCCCTCCAGACATTGCAGACAACCCCCCTCTGGGGTAAGACCGCAAATAAGACCAGGAGGAAGACTATGGCTAAAGTCTATTATGACCAGGATGCTGACCTGGGGCTACTCAAGGGCAAGACGGTGGGGGTGGTGGGCTTCGGCAGCCAGGGCCATGCCCATGCCCAGAACCTGAGGGATAGCGGCATTCAGGTCCTGGTGGCGGAGGTCCGCGGGAGCCCGGGTTGGAAGAAAGCCGAGGAAGCGAAATTCGAGCCTGCCCCTGCCGCAGAGGTGGCCGCCAAGTCGGATGTGCTGGCCATGCTGGTCTCGGACCATCTCCAGAGGGAGGTCTATTTCAACGCTGTGGAGAAGGGGCTGGCCAAGGGTAAGGCCCTCCTCTTCGCCCACGGCTTCAATATCCATTTCCACCAGATTGTCCCGCCCCCGCAGGTGGACGTGATTATGGTGGCCCCCAAGGCCCCAGGCCCCCGCGTGCGCCAGCTTTTCACCCAGGGCATAGGCGTCCCCGCCCTGGTGGCAGTGCAGCAGGACGCCTCGGGGAAGGCCAAAGGCATAGCCCTGGCCTATGCCCGGGGCATCGGCTGCACCAAGGCTGGGGTCATTGAGACCACCTTCGCTGAGGAGACGGAGACCGACCTCTTTGGGGAGCAGACCGTCCTCTGCGGTGGGGTCTCGGCCCTAGTCAAGGCGGGCTTTGAGACCCTGGTGGAGGCGGGCTATCAGCCCGAGATTGCCTATTTTGAGTGCCTCCATGAGTTGAAGCTCATTACGGACCTAATACAGCAGGGGGGCCTCTCCTACATGAGGGCCTCGGTAAGCGATACGGCGGAGTATGGCGATTACAGCCGGGGTCCCCGGGTGATAGATGCTCGGGTGAAGGAGACCATGAAGCAGATTCTGAAGGAGGTGCAGGAAGGCACCTTTGCCCGGGAATGGATTACGGAGAACCAGGCAGGCCAGCCCAGCTTTACTGCCCACCGGCGGCGGGAGCAGGCCCACCTCATAGAGCAGGTTGGTGCCCGCCTCCGGGCCATGATGCCCTGGCTTAAGGCCTGACCTGAGAGGGGTTTCCAGTGGACAGGGTTATTGTTTTTGACACCACTTTAAGGGACGGGGAACAGGCGGCAGGGGCTATGCTCAACCCTCAGGAGAAGCTGGAGATAGCCCGGCAGCTGGATGTCCTGGGGGTGGATGTCATTGAGGCCGGCTTCCCCATAAGCTCCGCGGGGGACCTGGAGGCGGTGCGCCTCATCGCCCGGGAGGTGAGGCGGCCTGTCATCTGCGCCCTGGCGCATGCCCAGCGCGACGCCATCGACCAGGCTTGGCTGGCGGTGAAAGAGGCCAGAGCGCCCAGGCTCCATGTCTTTCTATCTGCCTCGGATATCCACCTCGACTATCAGCTCAAGAAGACCCGGGAGGAGGTCCTGGAGCGGGCCCGGGAGATGGTGGCCCGGGCCAGGGGCTATTGTGATGATGTGGAATTCTCCCCCATGGATGCCAGCCGCACCGAGCCCGCCTTTATTTACCAGATACTGGAGACGGCGATTGACGCGGGGGCGCGGGTGGTGAATATCCCCGACACCGTAGGCTATGCCATACCCCAGGAATTCGGAGACCTTATTGCTGGCATCGTCCAGAATGTGCCCAATATAAGCAAGGCCACCATCAGCGTCCACTGCCACAATGACCTGGGGCTGGCGGTGGCCAATAGCCTGGAGGCCGTCCGGCGGGGGGTCCGCCAGGTGGAGTGCACCATCAATGGTATTGGGGAGCGGGCCGGCAATGCCTCCCTGGAGGAGGTCGTCATGGCCATCAAGACCAGGAAGGACCTCTTCAACCTGACAACGGGTATAGACACCGCTCAAATATACAAGACCAGCCGCCTGGTGAGCGAGCTTACGGGCTTTGCTGTCCAGCCCAACAAGGCTATTGTGGGGGCCAACGCCTTCCGCCACCAGTCCGGCATCCACCAGGACGGGGTGCTGAAGAAGGCCATTACCTACGAGATTATAGACCCCATGGAGGTGGGCATCCCCGCCAGCAGCCTGGTCCTGGGCAAGCTGAGCGGCAGGCATGCCTTCAAGGAGCGCCTGGCCGAGCTGGGCTATACCCTGAAGGAGGAGGCTTTCAACCGGGCCTTCCAGGCCTTCAAGGAGCTGGCCGAAAAGAAAAAGGAGATAAGGGACCGGGACATTGAGTCCGTAGTGGCCCAGGAGCTGCGGACCATTTCTGAGGTCTATCACCTGGAGCATGTTCAGGTCTCCTGCGGCGACCACAGTGTCCCCACCGCCACTGTCAAGCTCATCGGCCCCGAGGGACAGGTGGTGGCCCATTCCTCCACAGGCACCGGGCCCGTGGATGCGGTCTATAAGGCCATTGACCAGATAGTAAAGGTGCCCTGCAGGCTCACGGAGTTCTCCGTGAACTCGGTAACCGAAGGCATAGACGCCGTTGGGGAGGTGGTGGTGAGGGTGGAGAGCGGGGCGGTTACCTACACCGGGAGGGGTGCCGCCACGGATATCATCGTGGCCAGCGCCAGGGCCTATATGAATGCCCTCAACCGCCTCCTCCGGGCCAAGCAAGCCGCCTGAATGACCCTGGCGGAGAAGCTCCTGGCGGCCCGTACCGGCCGGAAATCGGTGAGCCCGGGGGAGTTCCTCTCCGTGCCGGTGGACCTTGTCCTGGCCAACGATGTCACCGCCCCCCTCGCCATCCAGGAGTTCCGCCGCCTGGGGGTGGGCCGGGTCTTTGACCCCAAGAAAATCGTCTTCGTCCCCGACCACTTTGTCCCCGCCAAGGACGTCCCCTCGGCGGAGCAATCCAGGGTGATGAGGGAGTTTGCCCAGGAACAGGGGGCAGTCTATTTTGAGGTGGGGAGGGCAGGCATTGAGCATGTGCTCCTTCCGGACAAGGGCCTGGTCCTCCCGGGCCAGATAGTTATCGGGGCCGATTCCCATACCTGCACCTACGGGGCCCTGGGGGCCTTCGCCACGGGCATGGGCTCCACCGATATTGCCTGCGCCATGGCCAGCGGGGAGACCTGGATGAGGGTCCCCCATACTATCAGGTTTGTCTATCACGGCCTCCTCCCCAAATGGGTGGGGGGGAAGGACCTGGTCCTTTTCACCATCGGCCAGATAGGGGTGGACGGGGCCCTCTACGCCTCTATGGAGTTTGATGGAGAGACGATAAGAGAGATGTCCATGGACGGGCGTTTCACCATGGCCAACATGGCGGTGGAGGCGGGGGCCAAGGCGGGCCTCTTTGCCGTGGACGAGAAGACCCTGGAATACCTCCGCCCCAGGGCCAAAGGCCCTTTCCAGGTCTATACCTCGGAAGGCCCCTATTCCCGGGTGCTGGAGTACGATGTCTCCACTCTTGAGCCCCAGGTGGCCTTTCCCCACCTCCCCAGCAATACCCGTCCCCTGAGCCAGGTTGGGGACTTGCAGATAGACCAGGCGGTCATCGGCTCGTGCACCAACGGCCGGATAGAGGACCTGAGGATGGCAGCAGGAATCCTCAAAGGCAGGCAGGTGCACCCCGGGGTCCGCCTGATTGTCATCCCTGCCACCCAGGAGATATACCTCCGGGCGGCAAAGGAAGGGCTCCTGGAGGCATTTGTCCTGGCGGGGGCGGCGGTGAGTACCCCTACTTGTGGCCCCTGCCTGGGGGGCCATATGGGGGTGCTGGCGGAGGGGGAGAGGGCCATCGCCACAACCAACCGCAACTTCAGGGGCAGGATGGGGAGCACCAGGAGCGAGGTCTATCTGTCCAGCCCTGCCGTGGTGGCCGCCAGCGCCGTATTGGGCAGGATAGGCGGGCCTGAGGAGCTGGGGCTGTGAAGCTGAAGGGCCGGGCCCATAAGTTCGGGGCCAATATAGATACCGATGTCATCATCCCCGCCCGCTACCTGACCACCACCGACCCCGGGGAGCTGGGCCGGCACCTTATGGATGGGTTGGGGGAGGGCTTTGCCAAGAAGGTCTCCGCCGGGGATATGCTGGTGGGGACGACCAACTTCGGCTGTGGCTCCTCCCGGGAGCACGCCCCCCTGGCTATCAAGGGGGCCGGCATCTCCTGCGTTATCGCCCAGAGCTTTGCCCGCATCTTCTTCAGGAACGCAATCAACATCGGCCTCCCCGCCCTGGAGTGCCCCCAGGCGGAGGAGATAGAGGAGGGGGACCTCCTGGAGGTGGACCTGGCCTCGGGGGAGATAAAGGACCTCACCCGGGGCCGGATGTATAATGCCGTCCCCTATCCCCCCTTCATGCTGGAGATAGTCCGGGCGGGGGGCCTGGTGGAATACACAAGGAGGAAGCTTTCAGGGAAATGAGGTTTGAGATTTTGGTCCTCCCCGGCGACGGCATCGGCCCCGAGGTGGCGGCGGAGGGGGTGAGGGTCTTGGAGGCCGTGGGAAAGCGCTTCGGCCACGGGTTCCTTTTCCACTACGACGATGTGGGGGGTATTGCCATAGACAGGCACGGGGTGGCCCTCAGGCCGGAGACTCTGGAAAGGGCAAGGAAAGGCCGGGCGGTGCTCCTGGGGGCGGTGGGGGGGCCCAAGTGGGATGACCCCCTGGCAAAGGTGAGGCCCGAGGATGGCCTCCTGGCCCTGAGGAAGGGACTGGGCCTCTTCGCCAACCTCCGTCCGGCGAGGGCCTGGCCCATGCTCCTGGATTCCTCCCCCTTCAAACCCGAGGTCCTCAAGGGGGTGGACCTCATCGTGGTGCGGGAGCTAACCGGGGGGCTATACTTCGGCCGGCCCAAGAAGCGCTGGCAGAGCCCCCGGGGCCGGAGGGCGGTGGATACCCTGGCCTACTCAGAGAAGGAGATTGTCCGCATCCTGAGGGTGGGCTTTGAGCTGGCCCGGACCCGCAGCCGGAGGCTCGTCTCCGTTGATAAGGCCAATATCCTGGAGTCCTCCCGCCTGTGGCGGGAGATTGCCACGGAGCTGGCCCCGGAGTATCCCGACGTGGAGCTCCAGCACATGCTGGTGGACGCCTGCGCCATGAGGCTCGTCCGCCGCCCCTCGGAGTTTGATGTCATAGTCACCGAGAACATGTTCGGGGACATCCTCACCGATGAGGCCTCGGTGCTGGCGGGGTCCCTGGGCATGCTCCCCTCGGCCAGCCTGGCCGGGGTGCCCCAGGCGGGGAAGCCCACCTTTGGCCTCTACGAGCCGGTCCACGGCTCGGCCCCCAAACATGCGGGGAAAGGTATAGCCAACCCCCTGGCCACCATCCTCTCCGTGGCCCTCCTGCTGAGGTATTCCCTGGGCCTGGAAGAGGCGGCCCGGGCGGTGGAAAAGGCGGTGGAGGCCGTCCTGGCCGGAGGCGCCCGCACCCGTGATATAATGGGGCCATCCGGCAGCTATGTGAGCACGGGGGACATGGGCAGGCTGATAGCTGATAGATTGGGGTAGCGGACAGGGGGTTTCTTCTTGACACAGGTCTTTATCTACGACACCACCCTCAGGGATGGGGCCCAGCGGGAGGGGCTGTCCTTCTCGGTGGAGGACAAGCTCAAGATTGCGAAGAAGCTGGACGAGCTGGGCATCCCCTTTGTTGAGGGGGGCTGGCCGGGCTCTAACCCCAAGGAGGAGGAGTTCTTCAGGAAGGCCCGGGGGCTGAAGCTGGCCCAGGTCGCCCTGGTGGCCTTCGGCTCCACCCGCCGGCCAGGGACAAAAGCCGAGGAGGATGCCAACCTCCTGGCCATCCTGGGGGCGGGGGTGGGGGTGGCCTGCCTGGTGGGGAAGGCCTGGGCCCTCCAGGTGACCCAGGTGCTGGAGACCTCTCTTGAGGAAAACCTGAGCATGGTCCGTGACTCGGTGGCCTTTTTGAGGGGCCGGGGCCTGAGGGTCTTTCTTGATGCCGAGCACTTCTTTGAGGGCTATAAGGACAATCCCGGCTATGCTCTTGAGGCCCTGAGGACGGCGGCCGGGGCGGGGGCGGAGGTCCTGGTCCTCTGCGATACCAACGGCGGGTCGTTGCCCCACGAGATAGAAGCCGGGGTGAAGGCTGCCCTGAGAATCGGGGTCCCCCTGGGCATCCATGCCCACAATGACGGCGAGGTGGCGGTGGCCAACAGCCTGGCAGCGGTGATGGCGGGGGCAGTCCAGGTGCAGGGGACAATCAATGGCTACGGGGAACGCTGCGGCAATGCCAACCTCTGCTCCATCATCCCCGCCCTCAAGTTGAAGCTGGGGATAGACTGCCTCAGCAAGGCCCAGCTCTCCCGGCTCACCGAGGTATCCCGCTATGTCAGCGAGATAGCCAACCTGGCCCCCGATGCCCACCTGCCCTATGTGGGGGCCTCCTCCTTTGCCCACAAGGCGGGGCTCCATGTCTCCGCCATGATGAAGTGGGACCGGAGCTATCAGCATATAGACCCCGCCCTGGTGGGCAACCACCCCCGCGTGCTGGTCTCGGAGCTCTCGGGCCGCAGCAGCATCCTTTTCAAGGCCAGGGAGAAGGGGTTTGAGCGCCTGGAGGAGGTGGAGGCACAGAAGGTCGTGGAGCGCATAAAGGCCCTGGAGAGCCAGGGCTTTCAGTATGATGGGGCCGAGGCCTCCTTTGAACTGCTCCTCCACCGGGCGCAGCCGGGATACAAACCCCCCTTTGAGCTGGTGGACTTCCTGGTGGTGGTGGAAAAGCGCCGCCGTCCCCCCCAGGCGGGGGAGGAGGGCCTGCTGGCCGAGGCCATGGTCAAGGTGAAGGTGGAGGGGGAGCTGGTCCACACCGCCGCCGAGGGGAACGGCCCTGTCAATGCCCTGGACGCGGCCTTGAGGAAGGCCCTGGTCCGCTTCTACCCCGCCCTGGAGAGGGTTAAGCTGGTGGACTACAAGGTGCGCATCCTGGAGGAGAGCGCGGGAACGGCGGCCCAGGTGAGGGTGCTCATTGAGTCCAGCGATGGGGAGGCGGAGTGGCGGACGGTGGGGGCCTCTCCCAACATCATTGAGGCCAGCTGGCAGGCCCTGACCGATAGCCTGGAATACTGGCTGTGGAAAAGGGCCTGAAGGACCCCCTGTCGGACCTCTGTAATGGTGCCCTCTTTACCCTGAAGGGGCTGGGCTATCCTCACACTGCCCTTTTCCTCAAAAGGGGCAGGAAGCTGGAACTGTTGGCCTCCCGTGGCCGCCTTTCCGGACTGAAGATTACCGGGGGGAACCTGCCCCGGAAGATGCCTTCCAGCGTGGTCTTTCACCTGAAATCGGGGCGCAGGCTGCGGGGCTATCTGGTCCTGGAAAAGGGGGACCGGGTCCTCTCCCCGGGTGAGCGGGAGCTTCTGGGGGGGCTGGCCCGGCTCCTGGGGCAGGCGCTGGAGGCCCTGGAAAAGGCTCAGCAGGAGGGCCTGGTGGACAGCCTAACCGGGGTCTATAACCGGAACTACCTGGAGAAGCGCCTGGAGGAGGAGCTGGCCCGGGCCCGGAGAAAGGGGCGTCCCTTTTCCCTGGTGCTGGTGGACACCCACGGTCTGAAGGAAATCAACGACCGCTACGGCCATGTGGTGGGGGACGAGGCCCTGAAGGCCGTGGCCCGGCTGTTCCGGGACAACCTGAGGGTGGGCGACGGGGTGGCCCGCTACGGGGGGGATGAGTTCGTCCTCCTCATGCCCGAGGTCTCGGCCCAGGAGGCTGAGAGGGCCATGGGCCGGTTGACGGGCGTCTTTTCTCGCTCCTGCTTTTCCGCAGGGGGTGAGGAGTACCCCCTCCCCGCCTTTGGCTACGGGGTAGCCACCTTTCCCCAGGACGGGGAGGGCCCGGCCCAGATCCTTTCCGCCGCCGACCAGGCCCTCGTCAGGGCCAAGACCCGGCTGGTCTAACCTGTCCGGCCCTGGGACAAGGGCCGGGGGTCGGGTGCGGCTCTGGTCAGGGCCTCAGGTCTTTTTTCCCGGTGGGGCTTCGGCCTGGGCTACCAGGGTCTTGAGCTGGGACAACAGGTCCTGGAGGGCCTCCTGGGCCTGGAGGTTCTGGCAGATCTGGGTCTGGGAGAGCTGGTTCAGGGCGGCCAGTTCCCTCACCTTTTGTTCCAGGGTCTGGGTTCTGGCCTCCAGTTCCTGGCGGGCCTGGTGCTCGGCCCGGTAGAGCTGGTGGAGTTCCCGGGCATAGACCCTCATCTGCTCCGGGCTCGAGCCTTGGGGCCTGTTTTCGGCCCTATCAGCCACTGGCCTTCTCCCTTCGGCCCCTTTCCAGGACCTGGGCAATCTTGTCCAGGAGGGCGATGGGGCTGAAGGGCTTGACGAAATAGTCGTCGGCCCCTGCCTCCCTCCCCCTTTCCAGGTCCTCCCTGGTGCCCCTTGCGGTGAGCATTATGACGGGGGTATTGGTGGTCAAAGGGTCCCCCTTGAGCTGGCGGCAGGCTTCAAAGCCGTCCATCCCGGGCATCATCACATCCAGAAGGACCAGGTCAAAAGCTTCCTTCTTGGCCAGGCAAAGGGCGTCCATGCCGTCAGCGGCCTCCACGATGGTGTGGCTGTCCCCCAGGGTGACGGCCACCAGCGTCCTTATGTCCGGGTCATCGTCCACTATCAGTATTCGGTGCATTCGCCCCCTTTTCTTACAGGGATGGAGAAGAAGAAGGTGGAGCCCTGGCCCGCCCGGCTCTCCAGCCAGATGCGGCCTCCGTGGGCCTCCACCAGGTGTTTGGAGATGCTCAGGCCCAGGCCTGTCCCCCGAACCCTGCCTACTTGTTCGCTTTTGCCCCGGTAGAACTTCTCAAAGATTCTCTCCTGCTCCTCCCTGGGGATGCCGATGCCTTCGTCCGAGACACTCACTATCACCCCGGCCCCGTTTCTCCGGGAGGAGACCCGGATGGTGCCCCCCCTGGGGGAGTACTTAACAGCATTGCTCAGCAGGTTGCGCAGGACCTGGGAGATGCGGGCGGGGTCTATCTCCACCAGTTGTATCTCTTTCAGGCAGGCATCAAAGGAGTGCTTGAGGCAGGAAGCCTGGTAGTCGTTGACACAGGCCTCAATCAGCCTGTTGAGGTCAACATTCTCACTTTTCAGCTCCAGGGTCCCCGTCTCAATGCGGGAGATATCCAGCAGGTCGTCCACGATAGTGGTCATGTGCCTGGCCTGGTCATAGATGCGTTGCACCATGGGCTGGAGCTTGGCGGGGACCTGCTCCTTCTTTATCATGAGCTCGGAGTAGCCCACCAGCATGGTGAGGGGGGAGCGGAGCTCGTGGGAGACCCGGGAGACAAATTCTGTCTTAAGTCTGCTGAGGTGGCGCAGGGCCTCCACCTCCCCTACCTGGGCAAAGAGGCGGGCATTATGCACGGCTACCGCCGCCGCCCGCCCCAGGGTGAACAGGAGCTGGATGTCCTCCTGGCCAAAGGGATGGGGGTCGGGAAAATACAGGGTAAGGACCCCCAGGGGGGTGGTCCCGAGAAGGACGGGCACCGCTATCAGAGAGCCGGCCCCGGCCTCCAGCGGGGATGTCTCCGAGCCGGGGTAGACGATGGGCTGTCCGGTGAGATACACCACCCTGTTGGTGGCTTCGGAGGGGTTGATGTGGGGGCTGGCCTGGAACTGGAAAGAGCCCTGGCTGTCCAGGAAGGAGCTGGAGCGCAGTTCATGAGTCTGGGGGTCGTAAAGGGAAAAGATGGCCTCCCCGCCCCCAAGGAGCTGCCGGGCGCTGCGCAGGACATTTTCAACCGCGTCCTCCAGGGACAGATTAGAACCCAGCCGCGTGAGGAGCTCGGAGAGGAGCGTCAGCCTCTCCAGGTGGCGCCCCTGGCCCTGAAACAGCCGGTAGTTCTCGGTAGCTACTGTCAGCTGGGCAATGACGGGCTCCAGCACCTGTATCTCTCGGAGGCCGAAGGCCTGGGGGTGGCAACTGAGAAGGGCCAGGTAGCCCCACACTGTGTCCCGGGTCACGAGGGGCAGGCGCAGGACGGAGCGATATCCCCGCTGGGCATAGACCTGGTCTATGGGGAAGTGGTCCTCCAGCTTGAGGTCCAGGATGAGATGGGGCTTGCGGTGGACTTTCAGCCATTCCAGGGGGGTCTTCTTCAGGGCCCTTATCTCCTCCTCCCCCTTTTCCAGCACCCCCTGCCCCAGGTCCAGGGCCATCTCTGTTATCTCGCCGTTCCCCTCTTCCAGTACAGCCTCGGCCCGCTCCAGGTCCACCAGGCGTTTCACTTCCCGGGCAAAGGCCATGAACCCCTCTTCTATCTTGAGGCTGGAGATGAGGACCTTGGCTATCTCCCAGGTGGCGGAAAGCTGCTCCGTCTTTTCTTTTAGCTCTTCATAGGAGATGGCATGGCGGATTGCCATAGCTGTGTTGGAAGCGAAGGTGCCCAGAAGGCGGAACTCCTCGGCGGTGAAGGCCAGGGTATGAGGGCCGGTGAGGATTACGGAGCCCAGGGCCTCCTGGTTGGCCATCAGGGGGATAATGACCAGGGTCCGCTTGTCCTTAAAGAGGGGCATGGCTTTTAGCTTTTCCGGTATGAGGGAAGGCTCGGTGAAGATAAGGGTTCCCTTGCCCTGGGTAACGGCCTGGGCCAGGGTTGGGGGGAGGTCCATCAGGTCTATTTCCAGGCCCTGGGTCCCCTCCTCCCTGGCCCCGTGAGCAGCCAGGACTCTCAGGCGCTGCTCCTTCCTGTCCAGCAGGGCGACAAGGGCCAGGGTGGAGTTGTTGGGCACCAGCCGGGCCAGGGCCTGTTTCAGCCTCTCTCTCAGCTCCTGCCCCGACCCCAGAATGGTGGACACCTCGTATAGGGTGGAAAGCTCCCTGGTCCTTTCCTTTACCTTGGTCTCCAGCATGTCGCCCCAGCCCTTCAGTTCCTGCTGTGCCTCATGGAGCCTCTGCCGCATTGTCTCCAGGGCCTGGGCCAGGGTCTCTGCCTCCCCCAGGCCGGTGGTGGGGATGGGGGTCTCCAGGCCCCCCCGGGCCAGGACCTGGGCGGCGGAGGTGAGCCTCTTCATCGGGGTGGACATCCTGTGGATGGCAAACCAAGCCAGGGCCAGTACCCCCGCAAAGCCCAGCCCCGCCAGGACTCTCCCCCACCTCCACCAGGAGAGAAGGGAATCCAGCCCTTCTGCCAGGCCCTGCCCCATTGTCTCCTGGGCCATCCAGAGCCCTCCAAAATAGAGCACCCAGAAGAAGAGGGTAATACCCAGAAAGACAATAACGACCAACTTCCCCTCCAGCCCCGAGGGGAACGCAACCCACTGCCGTTTCATCGGGACATCTTTCCTAGGCCTATTCTGCCAGAATGGTCCCCCCCGCCTATGACCCTTTAGTCCCCTTCAGGGGGGGACATTCGGGTGGGGAAAGGGGGCCTATTCGTACCGGAGGGCCTGGATGGGGTCCAGACGGGCGGCACGGGAGGCGGGGTAGAAACCGAAGAAGATGCCGATGGCGGCGGACAGGGAGAAGGACAGAAGGACTACGGGCAGGGTGACGGCGGGCTGAAGGGCCACCTCGCCCATCCTGATGCCGGAGACCAGGCCGGAGAGGCCCATCCCCAGGAGGATGCCGACTATGCCCCCCGCCAGGCTGAGGAAGGTGGCCTCCAGAAGGAACTGGAGCATAATATGGCGCCGCTTGGCCCCCACCGCTTTGCGGATACCTATCTCCCGGGTGCGCTCGGTGACGGAGACCAGCATGATGTTCATGATGCCGATGCCCCCCACCAGCAGGGAGATACCGGCGATGGCTCCCAGGAAAATGGTGAAGATGCCCGTCACCTGGCCCACTATCTGGAGCACATCCTCCTGGCTGATGATGCTGAAGTCCTCCTCCTCGGAGGAGCCGTGGCGCTCTAGGAGGATGGCCCTCACCTCTTCCTTGGCCTGTTCTACCAGCTGGCGGTCAGCTACCTGGACGGTGATGACCTGGAGGGAGAGTTCCCCCCCGGCAGTCGTCTGGCGGGCCAGCCCTGCCTGGAAGGTGGTGATGGGGACCAGGACCAGGTCATCCTCCATTCCCATGGCCCCCCCTTTGCTCTCCAGCACGCCGATGACCCGCAGGCGGAGGGGCCCCACCCGGAGCCACTGCTCCAAGGCATCGCCATCGGGGAAGAGGGTCTGGGCTACCTGGTTCCCCAGGACCGCAACCCTCGCCCTGGATTCCTCCTGCTGAGGGGTGAAGAAGTCCCCTTCCGCCAGGGAGTAATTGCGCACCTGGACGTACTCCGGGGTCACCCCCCGGACGAAGGTGGTGGTATTCAGTCCCCCGGCCACTACCGGGACGGTGGTGTTGACCTGGGGGGCCACGGCCGCTACCGAAGGGGCCCTCTCCGGGTCCATGAGGGCTCGGGCATCTTCCAGGGTGAGGCTGGAGCCGGTTCCCACCAGACCCCTCATGCCCATCTCCGTCGGCGGGCCGGGATAGACCCAGAGGAGGTTGCTGCCCAGGCCCTGAATCTGGCCGGCTACCATCTGCTGGGCACCGCTGCCCAGGGCCAGAAGGGAGATGACGGAGGCGACGCCGATGACTATCCCCAGCATGGTGAGGGAGGAGCGCAACCGGTGGGCGGCCAGACCCCTCAGGGCAATGAAGAAGACATCACCAGCCCTCACCCCTTCTCCTCCCGCAGGATTCCGTCCCGGATGAAGAAACGCCTCTGGGCCCGGAGGGCGATATCCCTTTCGTGAGTTACCAGGACAATGGTGAGCCCCTCCTTCCGGTGGAGGTCCTCAAAGAGCTTCAGGATATCCTCCCCGGTGCGGCTGTCCAGGTTCCCCGTGGGCTCATCGGCCAAGAGCAGGGAGGGCCTGTTTATCAGGGCCCGGGCGATGGCCACCCTTTGCTGTTCCCCGCCGGAAAGCTCATTGGGGCGATGGTCGGCCCGCTGGGCCAGCCCCACCTTCTTCAGGGCCTCCCAGGCCAGTCCCCGCCGACCCCCTTTCCCGGCATAGATGAGGGGCAGCTGCACATTGCTCAGGGCGCTGGTGCGGGGCAGGAGGTTATAGGTCTGGAAGACAAAGCCCAGCTTCCGGTTCCTCACCGAGGCCAGGGCATCATCGGAAAGGCGGCTCACCTCTTCCCCATCCAGGCGGTAGCTCCCAGAGGTAGGACGGTCCAGGCAGCCTATTATGTTCATCAGGGTGGACTTGCCGGAACCGGAAGGGCCCATGATGGCTGCCATCTCTCCCCGCTCAATCTTCAGACTCACCCCCTGGAGGGCAAGCACCTGCCCCCGCCCCAGATGGTAGACCTTGGTGATGCCCTCCATCTCAATCATGCCGGATAGCCTACCGGCCGAAGAAAAGCCCGCCCCCGGAGGAAGGGGTAGGGGTGGAGCGGGATGACTCCACCTGGACCTTCTCTCCCTCCTTCAGGCCTGAGGTAATCTCGGTGTAATCCCCGTCGGAGGGGCCTGCTACCACTACCCTCTCCTCCAACCTCTCCCCTGCCACCACCTTCACCACCCTCTCCTGGCCGCGGCGGGAAAGGGCCCGGTTGGGCACCAGGAGTACATTCTCCCTCTTGTCCACCAGGATTTCGGCTGTGACAGTGAGGCCCTCCCGTAGGGTGATACCGGCCTGGACGGCTCCATCAGGAGACCTGGGGCCCTCAAGGGAGAGGAGGACGCGGTAGTTTATCAACCCGGCCTGGCGCTGGGCCAGGGGAGCAATGGCTTTGACCTGGCCCTGGAAAGTTACGGTGGGCAGGGCGTCAAGGACAGTCCTGGCCTCCTGGCCGGGGCGGATTTTGGGGATATCCTGCTCATCCACCAGGGCCTCCACCTCCAGACGGGAGGTATCCACCAGGACAAAGACGGCGGCATTGGCCGGGGCATATTCCCCCGCCCTGAAATTGGTGGCCGCCACCACCCCGTCAAACGGGGCGGTGATGGTGGCCCTGGACAGGCTCTCCCTGGCCTGGTCCAGGGAGTCCTGGGCCGCCCTTAGCTGGGCCTCCCGTAGCTCTACCTCCTTCAGGTCGGGGCCTTTGAGGATATCGTTGAGCTGGGCCTGGGCGGAGGCGTGGGAGGCCTGGGCGGAGGCCAGCTGTTCCTCCCTGAGCTTGACATCCTTGGGGTCAGCGCCTGAGAGGATATCGTCGAGCCCGGCCTGGGCGGAGGTGAGGGAGGCCTGGGCGGAGGCCAGCTGTTCCTCCCTGAGCCTGACATCCTTGGGGTCAGCCCCGGCGAGGATATCGTCAAGCTGGGCCTGGGCAGAGACGAGGGAGGCCTGGGCAGAGGCCAGCTGCTCTTCTCTGAGCTTGACATCTTTGGGGTCAGCGCCTGAGAGGATATCGCCAAGCTGGGCCTGGGCGGAGGCGAGGGAGGCCTGGGCAGAGGCCAGCTGTTCCTCCCTGAGCTTGACATCCTTGGGGTCAGCCCCGGCGAGGATATCGTCAAGCTGGGCCTGGGCGGAGGTGAGGGAGACCTGGGCAGAGGCCAGCTGCTCTTCTCTGAGCTTGACATCTTTGGGGTCAGCGCCTGAGAGGATATCTCCAAGCTGGGCCTGAGCCTGCTTGAGGGAGGCCTGGGCGGCGATAAACTGGAAGTTCAGGCGTTCTATCTCCAGGGGGTCGGGGTTCTCCAGCAGGGAGAGGTTCTCCTGGGCCTGTCTCAGGGCCTCCTGGGCCCGGGAGAGGCTGTTCTTGGCGGCAGCTTCTGCCCTGGCCTGCTGGAGGCGGGTGACCTCCAGGTCGTCCCTGGCCTTCAACAGGGCTTTCCAGGCCTTGTCCACGGAATCGGGGACTGATTCAAGGCCAAGGGCCACCCTGGGGTCAACATAGATGGTCTCCTCCAGGAGGAACATGCCGTAGTTCTTCATGAGGAGGTCCTGGTAGGCCTTCCTGGCCTCGGCCAGTTTCTCCTCGCCGTCCTTCACGGTCCTGGACCAGGCCTTCCCGGTGGCTTCCACCTCTTTCTCTGCGGCCAGGAGGGCTTCTTGGGCCAGGGCCACTGCGTTTCTGCCCCCCGTAAGGTCCTCCTCCGGGGGATTTTCCAGCCGGAGCTGGGCATCCCGGGCCGCCAGGAGAGAAGCCTGGGCGGTGTTCACGGCAGCCTCGGCCCGGGCTATATCGGACTGTTTATAGGGGTCTCTGGCCCTGTCCAGTGCGTCCTGGGCTGAGGCGAGGGTGGCCTTGGCTGAGGCGACCTGGGCCTGGGCGCGGGCGGTATCGGACTCCTCATAAGGGTCCTTGGCTCTGTCCAGTGAGTCCTGGGCCGAGGCGAGGGCGGCCTTGGCGGAGGCGACCTGGGCCTGGGCGCGGGCGGTATCGGACTCCTTGTAGGGGTCTTTGGCTTTGTCCAGTGCGTCCTGGGCTGAGGCGAGGGCGGCCTTGGCGGAGGCGACCTGGGCCTGGGCGCGGGCGATATCGGCATCTTTATAGGGGTTTTCGGCCTTATCCAGGGCATAGCGGGCATTTGCCAGGTTGGCCTCGGCCTGGCGGACGGCCCCTTCCAGGGGGGCCATCTCCAGGCGGGCAAGCACCTGCCCTTTCCTTACCTCCTGGCCCACCTCCGCCAGGAGCTCCTGCAGGTTGCCGGGGCTGGCGAAGGCCAGCTTCTGCTGGTTGGGCAGGTTGAGGTTGCCGCTGGCCATGACCATGACCTCCAGATTGCCCCGCCTGACCTCCACCTCCTGGGCGGTGGGGGTGGGGGTGGGAGCGGGGCGAAAAATCCGGCAGGAAAAGAGCCCGGCCAGGGAAAGGAGGAGGAGAAGAACACAGACCTTCTTGCTTATAGCCATCATATTATTGATGATAACCTCCCTAGAAGCTAGCGGGGCCGACCCAGGGGCATAATATACAGGGGTCGGGTAGCTTTTTCCAGGCCCAGGACGCGGGAGACCTCCTCGTCATCAAAGGCCCCCACCATCACGGTGCCCAGGCCCAGGGCCAGGGCCTGGAGGTGGACATTCTGTCCTATGTGTCCCACCTCAAAGTGGACATACATCTCCCCCCTCTTGCCGTACTGGGCCGTGGTCCTCTCGTAGATGGCGCAGACCACCAGGTCCACCGGCGCCTCCCGGAGGAACCTCTCGTTCAGGGCGGCGGCGGCCAGCTCTGCCCTCTTGTCCCCGCTGGCGAGAAGGTGGAGGGCGTGGGCTTCCGGCTCATAGTGGTAGATGCCTTCTGCCAGGCCCTCCACCCCGTCTTTGCCCACGACCCCATAGAGCTCCAGGGGATAGGTGGCCCCGGCGGAGGGGACGGCCCTCTTCCAGCCGCTGGTGAGGCCCTGGCATGCCCAGAGGACCTGCCCTAGCTGGGCCAGGGTGAGGGGCTGGGGGGAGTAGCGCCGGAGGGAGCGGCGGCGGGAAATGGCCGTCTCCACCGAAAGGATCCCGGTGGTGGCGGGAGGGGGGAGGGGGACGGGGTTCACCCCTTTACTACCCCGATGGGGCGGGCCTTGGCCACCTTGCGGGAGAGGCCGGCGTTGTGGGCCACCTCCACCACCTGGGCCACATCCTTGTAGGCGCTGGAGAACTCCTCGGCCAGGCCGGACCAGCTCCCTGTTTTTACCGTGATGCCCCGGCGGGCCAGCTCCTGGGCCACATCATGTCCCCTCAGGCTCCTCTTAGCGGCGGCCCGGCTCTGCAGCCTCCCCGCCCCGTGGCAGGTGGAGCCGAAGGCCTCCTTCATCCCCTGCTCTGTGCCCACGGCCACAAAGGAATACCGGCCCATATCTCCAGGGATAAGCACCGGCTGTCCCACTTTCTGGTAGCGGGCAGGGACGTCGGGGTGTCCAGGGGGGAAGGCCCGTGTGGCCCCCTTGCGGTGGACCACCAGGGTGAGCTTCTGTCCGTCGACCCTGTGCTCTTCCACCTTGGCGATGTTGTGGGCCACATCATAGACCATCCTCATCCCCAGCTCCTGGGGGCTTCTCTTGAAGACCTGGCTGAAGCTCTCCCTGGCCCAGTGGGCCATGGCCTGGCGGTTGGCCCAGGCGTAGTTGGCGGCAGAAGCCATGGCGGCGAAGTAGCTCTGGCCCTCGGGCGAGGAGAAGGGGGCACAGGCCAACTGGCGGTCGGGGAGCTGTATGCCGTAGCGGCGGGCAGCCTCCTCCATCACTTTCAGGTAGTCATCACATACCTGGTGGCCCAGGCCCCGGGAGCCGGAGTGGATAAGGAGCAGGACTTGCCCCACCCGCTCAATGCCCATGGCCCTGGCGGCCGCCGGGTCGTAGACCTCCTCCAGGACCCCCACCTCCAGGAAGTGGTTACCGGAGCCCAGGGTGCCTATCTGGGGCAGACCCCGGTCTTTGGCCCGGGCACTGACCCTGTCCGGGTCGGCCCCCTTCATGGCACCGCTTTCTTCTGTGGCCTCCAGGTCTTCCGCCCAGCCGTAGCCCTTCTCCACCGCCCAGCGGGCCCCGTGGAGCAGGACCTTGTCCAGCTCCCTCTTGTCCACCCTTATCCGCCCCGAGGTCCCCAGCCCTGAAGGGATATCGCTGTAGAGGCGGTTGACCAGCTCTTCAATCTTGGGCTGGACCTCCTCCCGGGACAGACTGGTGGTGAGGAGGCGGACCCCGCAGTTGATGTCATAGCCCACCCCGCCAGGGGAGATGACACCGTCCCTGGCCCTCATGGCGGCCACCCCCCCGATGGGGAAGCCGTAGCCCCAGTGGATATCGGGCATGGCCATGGAGTAGCTTACTATCCCGGGGAGAAAGGCCACATTGGCCACCTGCTCCAGCGCCTGCTCCTCTTTTGTCTCTTCCAGCAAGGCCTCGGAGGAGTAGATGAGGCCGGGGACCAGCATCCCCGGCTTGTAGCTCTGGGGTATTTCCCAGCGATAGTCGTCCCTTTTCTTCAGGGGCCCCTCCCAGCGAGGCATGGTCCCTCCTTTCTAGATGTCAAACAGGACCTGGACCCGGTAGCCGTCCCCCTTCTCTACCTTGAGCATGTGGTGGGTTGCCGCCTTGACCCCAATCTTGATGGGGTGGCGGGAAAGGTCGGCCTTCTCGCCGTAGGCCCGGGCCACAAGGCGGGTGGGCTGAAACTCCTGGAACTCAAAGCGGGAGAAAAGCAGGTTCTCCACATCAAAGAGGTATATGAGCCCGTTGAGCCACTCCACCAGGAGCCCCTCCGGGTCTTCGGCCTGCAATACCAGCTCCCGGCTGGTTATCTCCTTCACGGTCTCCGGGTCGGTTATCAGGCTGAAGAGGCCCAGGGCGGCGCTGGCGAAGGCCTCCTCCAGCCCCTTGCCATGGGCCACAATGCCTATATCAGCGGTGTGCTCTATGACCTCAAACCCCACATGGACATTATAGCTTAACAGGGGGGAGGGGGCAGCCCGGAAGGGAGCTGCAGGTTTAGACTGGCCAAAACCGCAAGCGTATCACCCGGCATTACGGAGCCAGCCCAACCCCCTGGTGGCCCCCAAGCGTCCCAACTCCGCCGGTTGAGGGAAACGGGAGTCCCGGACCGGAAGCCAGGGGCTGTGTCACCAGCGAAGACGTCATTGTAACTAATTGGAATCATTTTTTTATTGACTATTATCTAGCCCGTACCTTATACTGACTGGTTGGTGAACAATTTCACTAAAGGAGAGAAATAAGGATGAGTTCAGTCAAGCAGGGGCAGAAAGGAACAACGCGAAGGGAGTTCGTCAAGGGGGCCGCCGGTGTTGCCGGGGTGGCCGCTGTGGGGGCACTGGCCAGCTGTGTGCCTCTTACACCAGTTGCGCCTGCCTCAGCAACTCCGGAGCCCCAGAAGTGGGACAGGGAAGCCGATGTGGTGGTCCTGGGGACGGGGATAGGCGCTACGGCTGCCCTGGTGGCCCATGATGGCGGTGCCAAGGTCCTGATACTGGAGAAGGCAGCCGAATTTGGCGGCACCACCCGCATAACAGGCGGCGGGGTGGCCGTCCCCAATAACTATCTCATGAAGCAGGCTGGTATTGCTGTCACCAGGGAAAAGGCCCTCACCTATCTTAGAAGGGCCGCCGAGGGCCAGGCCTCAGAGGAGCTGATGGCCGCCTTCATAGATAACGCCAATGTGGCGGCTGAATGGCTGCGAGACAGGGCCGGTTTTGTATGGCAGCGCAGTGCATCACCCACCCCGGGTTTCGCGGACTACTATCCCTATGAGGGTACTGTCCACGCGGACCACAAGATTAGTATTCTGCGGGAGGACAAAGTTGGCGCTGGGGGAGGGCTTTCCAAGAGCTTGAAAGAGGCCATAGATAAGCGCGGTATTGAGGTCATGCTAAAAACGCCGGGCAGGAGGCTTATCACCAATGCCGCAGGCGAGGTTATCGGGATAATAGCTGAATCCGAGGGCAAGGAGATAACAATCAAGGCCAGGCGCGCCGTCATCATCGGCACGGGTGGCTTTGAGCACAACAGGGAGATGGTGCTCCACTTCCTACGGGCGCCCATCCACGCCGCCAACTCTAGAGCCGAATGCACGGGAGACGGGCATTTGATGGCTATGGCACTGGGGGCGGACCTGAGGAACATGAATGAGTGCTTTGGGCTGCCCTTCTTCAAACCGGTCCCCGATGCGTATTCAGGGATAGGCGACTGGCAGATGTATAGGGGGAAACCGGGCGCGGTCACAGTAAATAAGCACGGAGAAAGGATCGGCAACGAGTCCGCGGCCTATGACCCGGCAGAGAGGGCTTTCTACACCTACGACACGGGCACTTTTGAGTGGAGAAACATTCCCTCTTTCTGCCTCTTCGATTCGGGCTATACCAAGTACTACGGTTTGCCGGGAGTAGCGGTAGGGGCTGTGCCCGCATGGATGACAAAGGCTGACACCCTTGATGCCCTGGCCACGGCCCTGAAGGTAAATGTCGCCGGGCTCAAGAGCACAATGGACACCTTCAACAGGAACGCTAAGGAGGGGGTTGACCCTCTCTGGCACCGAGGCGAGACCGATTTTGACAAGTGGACTGCCGGTGACCTGAAGCGGACGGACATCAAGAACCCCTGTCTTGCCCCGCTGGAGACGCCGCCCTACTACGGGGCTGCAATCTGGCCAGGGATGTGTAGCACTGCTGGCGGTCTGAGGGCAAACGGGAATGCCCAGGTGCTCAACGTCTGGGGCAAGGTCATTCCCAGACTCTACGTCATAAGCGCCACCATGGCTGCTGCGACGGGTGTAGCCTATCCCTGGGGTGGCACCCCCCTTGGGCTAAGTATGACCTTCGGCTATGTTGCGGGCAAACACGCTGCCGGCCTGACCCCTTGGATGTAGGACCCAGCTTCTAGCTAAGGCGTAATCGCCTGGTGGGAGAGGCCTCAAGATTGAGGCCTCTCCCGTTTCTATTGGCGGATTCCCTCCTCGCGCCGGCATGCTGGGCCATCGCCGGGCCCCAGTCCCTGTGGCGGGGCAAGCCCTCCGGGCCTTGATAGCAGGCGGGGATTAAAGTAGAATCATACTAGGCCCGCTAGCTCAACTGGTAGAGCAGCTGACTCTTAATCAGCAGGTTAGAGGTTCGAGTCCTCTGCGGGTCACCACAGATTTGGCCAGGGGACTCAAAACCTGATAACCCCTGAAAGAGGCAAATAGGGTGCAAATCTGAGTTGCACCTGATAACATGTCGTTGAGGGGCGCCCGCAAAATGAGATGGTGGTCAAAGTTCAGGTCGCAACTGGGCTCTCGGCCCTCGTGGGGCGTTTTGCCCTCTGGTGCCGGGTGGAAGGCAAGAGCCCCAGAACGGTGGACTTCTATGAGGGGAACCTAAGGCGGTTTCTCTGGTATTGCCAGAAGGAGGGTTACCCTCAGGATGTCCAAGACATTACCCCCGAGCATCTGGCAGACTTCTTCCTGTATGTTGGCGGTGCCGAGAAGAGGTGGGGGATAGGGGGCAACGGCTCGGAAAGATGCCGCCCAAAGGCCTCCAGGACCACACTTAGACACTACTATCGCAGCCTAAAGGTTTTCTTTGCCTGGTTGATTAGAGAGCGGATGCTCAATGAGTCCCCCCTGGCCAGCTTCAATGCTCCCCGCCCTGAGAAACCTCTAATCGAACCCTATACTGAAGACGAAATCCGCCAGATGCTGGACGTGTGCCAGTGGGACTGGGAGCACAACGCCCGCTTCCTCGGCAGCCGGAACAAGGCAAACATCCTTGTTCTTCTGGACACGGGAGTCAGGCGGTCTGAGCTAGAAGGGCTGAGGCTTGAAGACACAGACCTAGTACTACTACGTTAAGTATGTTTGACAAAGGCCTTATGTTCAGCGCATACTATGGTCATGGATACGACACGCGCGCAACGGGAACGACTGAAGGGATTTCTGGACGACATGTTGGTGACCTTGGGCCGTTCTGAA
>JAHKAY010000015.1 GCA_018825785.1 Chloroflexota bacterium
AGCGCTCATCCGAGGGGAACTCCCGAAGCACCCCGCCGTGGTTCGAGACGTAGAAGCGGTATTCCCAGAAATAGGGGACAAAGACTGCCACCTCATCCCCCCGGTTGAGGATGACCTTCAAGACCACATTGAGCCCCCCCGCCGCCCCCACCGTCATGACTATATGTTCGTAGGTAAAGGGCAGGCCGGTCTCTCCGGAGAGCTGGCGGGCAACAGCGGCCCGGGTATCGGGATAGCCGGGGTTAGGCATATAGCGGTGCATGCCGGGGAGGGGAGAGCCTGCTAATCTCTTCAGCTCCCGGCGGAAGGCCTCCGGCGGCTCCAGGACCGGGTTGCCCAGGGAGAGGTCAAAGACCGCCTCCTCCCCCAGCTCCCGCTTGAGCGCCAGGCCTTCCTCAAAGACCCGCCTTATCCAGGAACCCTCTTTTAGCTCCCGCTGGATCCGGCGCGATATGAGCATACCCCTCACCCCCTGGCCCCCTCTCGGGGGAGTGGATGCGATTGACACATCTCTCCTGAGAGGGGGATGATCGTTGATATCTCCAATTCTGTGCCCCTGTAGTATACCCTCTCGACCAGAAGCCGCAAGGGCGAGGGTCTATTGGGGATGCCGGTCTGTCATGGCGACGGAGTCTGCGGTGTTGTCGCTCCACCGGGGAGAGGCGCCCAGCATGGGTAGCGGCCAGTGTCAGGCAAGACACCCAGGCCGGTGGCGTCTGCATACATGACCCAAATCCCCCCCGGCTCGCGAGAGGTAGAAAGACTAAAGCCCCTGGAGGTATTCCTGGATATACCATGCGCGGTGTGCGGCAAGCCGATGGCCAATACCTGGAAAAGAGAGCAGGAGGAGAGGATTTTCAAGGCCTGCGGCATAGCCCACCCGGAGTGCTGGGAGACCCCCTTCGGCAGGGTGATGCATAAGGAGACCTACCTCAGGTTGCTGAATAGCCATGAGGCACTATCCAGTTACGGAAAGAATCAGCAGAACAACACGGCGCTTTGTTACAGGAAATTAGAGGCTTGAGGCAGGACGTGAAAGAGAGGGAAGCAGGCTTTGATGGATGCTACGACGCAATTAGCAGTAGGAGGATTAGCTGCTACCGCTCTTCTTCTCGCTATTATCGCCGTCTTGAGATTTCAATCAAGGCGAGAACAAAAGCACACGCCACAAGGAGAAAAGTCAGCCACTCCAAAGACAGAAGACCAGCAAGGATTGCACCAATGACGAAAGCTGCAATTCCTGATATTACTGGCTTCTCTACAACCAACTTTATTAGACTGCCAAAAAGGGACATCCCGATGCCAGAATATACACGAGTTCAGGGCATAGGGTCAACCATTATTGAACTGAACCCAGATATCTCAGGGCTTGCGTCCCGCAGGACTTGGTGGTAAATTAGATGGCTAGTGTGGTAAGCCAGGAAACACCTCTTGTAGGAACGGTCCGCCGTATCCTGGCCTCTTTCCCCCGGGAAAGAAGCCTCCTCATCACTATTATGGAGAGGGCCCAGGAGGAGTTGGGCTATCTTCCCCCGGAGGCCATGGAGGATATAGCCCGGCATCTGCGGATGTCCAACAGCGAGGTTTTCGGGGTGGCCACCTTCTACAACTTCTTCCGCTTTATCCCCTCGGCCAAACACGAGATAAAGATATGTCTGGGAACCGCCTGCCATGTAAGGAAGGGGGACCAGGTCTATGATGCTGTAGCCCGGGAACTGGGGGTGGAGGCAGGGCAGGTGACACCCGATATGAAATTCGGCCTGGAGAGGGTGGCATGCTTTGGCTCCTGTGCCCTGGCCCCGGTGATGGTGGTGGACAAGACAGTCTTCGGCCGGGTGACACCATCAAAGGCCCGGGATATCATCAAGCTGGTGGACAAGTGAGCATCGCTGAAGTCTTTCTCCCCCTTCAGCAGCGGGCCCGGGCCAGCTGGCGGGCACTGACAGAGAGCCCCATCCCCCGAATCCTGGCGGGTGAGGCCACCTGTGGCCGGGCGGCGGGGGGCACCAGCGTCATCGAGACCATCCGGGAAGAGCTGAAACGCCTGGGGATTGAGGCCCGAATCATAGGGGTGGGGTGCATCGGCCTGTGCTACGCCGAGCCCATGGTGGACATTATCAAGGCTGGCCGCCCCCGCATCTCCTATGGCTTCATGGACCCGCAGAAAGTGCGGGGGCTGCTTGAGGACTATCTGGTGCGGGACAACCCCCGTCCTGACCTGGCACTGGGCAGCTTTGATGGCGGGGTGGAAGGCATCCCTCGCTTCTGGGACCTGCCGATGCTCAAGCCCCAGGTGAGGATTGTCCTCAAGAACTGCGGCCATATTGACCCTACAGACATTGACCACTACCTGGCCAACGATGGCTACCAGGGCCTTGTCCGGGCCCTCCAGATGAAGCCGGAGGAGGTAGTTGCCGAGGTAAAGAAGTCCGGGCTGAGGGGGCGGGGCGGGGCGGGCTTCCCCACCTTCCAGAAGTGGGAGTTCTGCCGGGCCAACCCGCCGCCACGCTACCTGGTGTGCAATTTTGACGAAGGCGACCCAGGGGCCTTTATGAACCGCTCCCTGGTAGAAGGGGACCCACATGCGTTGCTGGAGGGCTTGCTCATCGCTGGCTATACCATCGGCTGTGCCCGGGGCTTCATCTACGCCAGGGCGGAATATCCCCTGGCCCTGGAGAGGCTGAGGTTGGCCCTCAAGCAGGCCAGGGAATACGGCCTGCTCGGGGAGAACATCCTGGGCTCGGGCTTCAGTTTCGACATAGAGATAAGAGAGGGAGCAGGGGCCTTTGTCTGCGGGGAGGAGACCGCCCTCATGGCCTCCATTGAGGGAAGGAGAGGAATGCCCCAGCCCCGTCCCCCCTTCCCCGCAGTGAAGGGCCTCTGGGGCCGGCCCACCAACATCAACAATGTGGAAACCTACGGCACCCTCCCCCACATCCTGAGAAACGGGGGGGAGTGGTATGCCCAGTTCGGCTCGGAAAAGAGCAAGGGGACCAAGACCTTCTGCCTGGTGGGAAAAGTGGTGCGCACCGGCCTCATTGAGGTGCCTCTGGGCACCAAACTGAGAGAGGTAGTCTACTCTGTGGGCGGGGGGCTGGTGGAGGGGAAGGAATTCAAGGCAACACAGACAGGGGGTCCTTCAGGCGGCTGCCTGCCGGCAAGCACCCTGGACCTGCCCATTGATTACGAGTCTCTCGCCGCCGCCGGCTCCATCATGGGCTCCGGCGGCTTGATAGTCATGGATGATGATACCTGCCCGGTGGACATGACCCGCTATTTCCTCGCCTTCACCCAGCGGGAGTCCTGCGGCAAGTGCGTTCCCTGCCGGGTGGGGACCCGCCAGATGCTGGGGATGCTTGAGGCCGTCACACGGGGGGAATCGGTGGACCTGGACTACCTGGAAAAGCTGGCCAGGAATGTCCAATTCACCTCCCTTTGCGGCCTGGGACAAACAGCCCCTAATCCCGTCCTCACTACCCTGCGCTATTTTCGAAATGAATATGAGGCCCATATTCGCGAGAAGCGTTGCCCCGCCCTGGTGTGCAAGGCCCTTATCAACTACTATATTCTGCCTGAGAAATGCCGAGCCTGTCTTATCTGCATGAGAGACTGTCCTGTGCAGGCCATCACCGGCGGCAAGAATCAAATTCATGTAATAGACCAGGCCAAATGTACCAAGTGCGGCACCTGCCTGGAGGTCTGCCCCCTCCGTTTCGGGGCGGTAACGCGGCTCTCCGGTGTCCCAGTCCCCGCCCCTCCCCCGCCGGAGAAGCTGATCCTGCATAGGGCCAAGTAGAGGCAAGAGCCGTGGAAGAGGCCTGCTGCTGTCTCAACTGTGACCCAGAAAGAAGGTAGCTATGGCCGATACTATTGCGCTCAACATTGACGGCAAGGAGGTGGAGGGCCGCCCGGGGATGACGGTCCTCCAGGTGGCACAAAAGGCGGGCGTCTATATCCCCACCCTCTGCTACCATCCCCTCCTGGAGCCCTACGGTGGCTGCCGGATGTGTATTGTGGAGATAGAGAAGATGCGGGGCCTCCCCCCCGCCTGCACCACCCCCGCCCAAAATGGCATGGTGGTCAAGACCAATACCCCCCAGCTCCAGGAACTGAGGAGGGCGGTACTGGAGCTCATCCTCTCCGAGCACCCTCACGGCTGCCTCACCTGCGAGCGGCGGGAACGCTGTCAGCCGGGGGATGTCTGCCTGAGAAATGTCGCCGTTACGGAGCGCTGTGTCCTTTGTCCCAAGAACCGCCACTGTGAGCTTCAGGTGGTCTCCGACTACATCGGCATGGTCGGCCAGGAGATAAAGCTGGCCTATAGCTACCGGGGCCTGCCCCTGGAGACCATGGACCCCTTCCTCAGCCGGGACTACAACCTGTGTATCCTCTGTGGCCGCTGTGTGCGGGTCTGCCAGGAGGTCAAGGTCAACGGCTGTCTCGCCTTCACCTACAGGGGGAGCCAGGCCCTGGTGGGCACTGCCTTTGGCCGCCCCCATACCGAATCGGGTTGCGAGTTCTGCGGGGCCTGTGTGGACATCTGCCCCGTGGGCACCCACATGGAAAAGGAGGCCCTCTGGGCAGGCTTCGGGGATAAGTCGGTCACCACCACCTGCCTCTACTGCGGCACCGGCTGCCAGCTAAAGCTGGAGGTGAAGGGGCAGAATATCCTCCGGGTCCGCCCCGACCCCGATGCCTGGAACCAGGGCCAGGCCTGCGTCAAGGGCCGCTTTGGCATCAGGGAATTCGTCCACCACCCGGAGCGCCTCACCACCCCCCTGATAAAGAAGGACGGCCGCTTTGAGCCCGCCTCCTGGGAGGAGGCCCTGGACCTGGTGGCAAGAAAGTTTTCCAGCTACAAGCCCGATGAGATGGCGGTCTTCTGCGCCGGCAAGTGCGCCAATGAGGACAACTATGTGATGCAGAAGTTCGCCCGGGCGGTGCTCAAGACCAACAATGTTGACCACTGCGCCCGCCTTTGCCATGCCCCCACCATCCCGGGCCTGGTCCAGACCTTTGGCAGCGGGGCCATGACCAACCCCATCAATGACCTGTCCAACTCGGAGCTCATCTTCGTCATCGGGGCCAACACCACCTTTGCCCACCCCGTCATCGGGATGAAGGTAAAGCAGGCCACCCGGAAGGGGAAGAAGCTCATCGTGGCCAACCCCAGGGAGATTGAGCTGGTCAGGTTTGCCGATATCTGGCTCCGCCTTAACCCCAGCAGCGATGTGGCCCTCCTCATGGGCATGGCCCGGGCCATCGTGGAGGCGGGGCTGGAGGACAGGGAGTTCATCGCCCAGCGCTGTGAGAACTATGAGGCCTTCCGGGAGAGCCTGAACCGGTTTGACCCCGCCTTCGTGGAGAAGACCACAGGTATTCCCTGGGAGACCATCGCCCAGGCGGCCCGGCTCTATGCCCAGACCAAGCCGGCGGCCATCCTCTACGCCATGGGCATCACCCAATCCACCCACGGCACCGATAATGTCATCGCCGTTGCCAATCTGGCCATGCTCACCGGCAATGTGGGCCGTCCGGGGGCCGGGGTGGACCCCCTGCGGGGCCACAACAATGTCCAGGGGGCCTGCGACATGGGCGGCCTCCCCGAATATTTCCCAGGCTACCAGAGGGTGGATAACCCTGAGCTGAGGAAGAAGTTTGAGGAGGCCTGGGGGACAGACCTGCCCTCCGCCCCCGGCCTGACTCTTTCGGAAATCGTCCACGCCGCCTATACCCGAAAGCTGAAAGCGCTCTATATTATGGGGGAGAACATCGCCCTCTCCGAGCCCTGCGTCACCATGTGCCAGGGGGCCATGGAAGAGCTGGAGTTCCTGGTGGTCCAGGACCTGTTCCTTTCGGACACGGCCAAGCTGGCCCAGGTTGTGCTCCCCGCCTGTTCCTTCGCCGAGAAGGACGGCACCTATACCAGCACCGAGAGGAGGGTCCAGCGGGTTAGGAAGGCCATAGACCCCATAGGGGACTCCCACCCCGACTGGTGGATAATCTGCCAGATAGCCAGGAGGCTGGGGGGAAAGGGCTTTGACTACGAGCACCCCTCCCAGATTATGGCTGAGACCGCTCGCCTGGTGCCCCAGTATGGCGGCATTAACTATGAGCGGCTGGATTCTGGAGGGCTCCAGTGGCCCTGCCCCACCCCCGACCACCCCGGCACCCCCATCCTCCACACCCAGACCTTCACCCGGGGGAAGGGCCACTTCCTCCCCCTGGAATACCGCCCTCCTGCGGAGCTGCCCGATAAAGCCTATCCCCTCATCCTCACCACCGAGCGCAGTATCTACCAGTTCCACACCGGCACCCTCTCCCGCCGGGTAAAGGGGCTCAATGAGCTCCACGGGGAGGAATGGGTGGAGATGAACCCCAGTGATGCCCGGGCCCTGGGCATCACTACCGGGGATGTGGTAAAGGTCACCTCCCGGCGGGGGGAGGTGGAGGCCCTGGCCCTGGTCACCGAGGCCTCACCCCCCGGGACCGTGGCCATGACCTTTCACTTCCTGGAGAGCCCCACCAATGTCCTCACCAACCCCGCGGTGGATCCCGTGGCCAAAATCCCCGAGTTCAAGTTCTGCGCCGTCCGGGTGGAGAAGGCGGATGGGAAGAGGGAGGTCCACCCCAAGGGAGTGGAGGCGCTCAACAGATAAATCCAGCCCCAAACTGGTATAATACGAAAGGAGTCTGAGAAGTTGCCTGAAATTGTCCGGCGGGAGGAGGTAGCCTCCCGCACCATCTTGCTGGAAATAGCTGCCCCGGAGGTCGCCCGAAAGGCCCAGGCGGGGCAGTTTGTTGTAGTTATTCCCGACGAAAGGGGGGAGCGCATCCCCCTTACTCTGGCCGACTGGGACCCCGAAGCGGGCACTATCACCATTGTCTTCCTCGTGGTCGGCACCAGCACCCAAAAACTGGCCTGGCTCGCCACCGGGGACAGCGTCGCCCACCTGGCGGGACCCCTGGGCCGGCCCACCGAGGTGGAGAATTTCGGCACAGTGGCGGTAGTGGGGGGCGGGGTGGGCCTCGCCGCCGTTTTCCCCATCGCCCGGGCCCTCAAAGACGCCGGAAACAGGGTCATCACGGTTATGGGCGCCCGGTGCCGGGAACTCATCTTCTGGGAAGACCGGCTATGCAGGGTAAGCGATGAGCTCATCATCACCACCGATGACGGCTCCTACGGCCGCAAAGGGGTGGTCACCCAGCCCCTCCAGGAACTCCTCCAGGCCGGTCAACGGCTGGACCGGGTCATCGCGGTGGGGCCCACGGTGATGATGCGCTTCGTGGCCAAAACCACCCAGCCCTTCGGGGTAAAGACCATCGTCAGCCTAAACCCCCTGATGCTGGACGCCACCGGCATGTGCGGTGTTTGCCGGGTGAGGGTAGGCGAGCTGACCAAGTTCGCCTGCGTGGACGGCCCGGATTTTGACGCCCACAAGGTGGACTGGGAACTCCTCAAGGCCCGACAGCGGAGCTATTGCGATGAAGAGAAGTGCTCCCTGGAGCGCCTGGAGCACCTCGCCCCGAAGAACCCGGGGGAGGGCGGCCATGCCCGAGCTTAAGCCTAACCGGACGCCCCTGTCCCACCGCGACCCCCACGCGCGCCGCCAGGACTTCCAGGAGGTCGCCCTTGGCTTCTCCCCCGAGGCCGCTAAAGAGGAGGCCTCGCGCTGCCTAACCTGTCCCAAGCCCAAGTGCGTCCCGGGCTGCCCCGCAGGTATAGATATACCCAGCTTCATCAAGGCCATCCAGGAAGAGGACATGCCCCTGGCAGTGAGGGTCCTCAAGGATAATAACAGCCTGCCCGGGGTCTGCGGCCGGGTCTGCCCTCAGGAGACGCAGTGCGAGGTCCGTTGCGTGGTGGGGAAAAAGGGCCAGCCTCTGGCCATAGGAGGCCTGGAGCGATACGTGGCCGACTGGCAGCGCCGTGAGAGATACCCCGACGCCCCCCTGCAGGCCAGGCCCACGGGGAAGAAGGTGGCAGTGGTGGGGTCGGGTCCGGCGGGCCTCACCTGCGCCGCTGATCTTGCCCGGGCCGGCCACCAGGTGAGCGTCTTTGAAGCCCTCCATGTCCCCGGGGGCGTCCTGGTCTATGGCATCCCCGAGTTCCGCCTCCCCAAGGAGATTGTCAGGATGGAGGTGGACTACATCCGCTCGCTGGGGGTGGACGTCCGGCTGGACATGGTTGTGGGCAACACCTTCACCCTGGACGAGCTTCTGGCCTCCGGGTATCACGCCATTTTCCTGGGCACAGGGGCTGGCCTTCCCCAGTTCCTGGGGGTCCCGGGGGAGAACCTCATCGGCATCTATTCGGCCAACGAGTTCCTCGTCCGTGTCAACCTGATGAAGGCCTATCTCTTCCCCGAATACGATACCCCAGTGAAGCGGGGGGAGCGGGTGGCGGTGGTGGGCGGGGGGAACGTGGCCATGGACGCCGCCCGCTGTGCCCTGAGGCTGGGGGCCAAAGAGGTGGTCCTTCTCTACCGGCGCACAGAGGCCGAGATGCCCGCCAGGAGGGAAGAGATGGAGAACGCCAGGGAGGAGGGCATCATCTTCAGGACCCTGGCCGCCCCGGTAGCCTTCCTGGGGAACAACGGGAAGCTGGCGGCGGTGGAGTGCCAGGAGATGGAGCTGGGGGAGCCCGACGCATCTGGCCGGCCCCGCCCCATCCCCACCCAGCGGCGCTTCACCCTGGAGATAGACCTGGGCATTGTTGCCCTAGGGACCACCCCCAACCCCCTCGTCCCCGCCACCACACCCGGCCTCCAGACCTCCTCCAAAGGGACCGTGGTGGCCAACGAGACCGGTCAGACCACCCGCCCCCAGGTGTGGGCCGCCGGTGATGTGGTCAGCGGCGCCGCCACCGTCATCTCCGCCATAGGCCAGGCCAAAAAGGCCGCCCAGGCCATCTCCACCTTCCTCCAGAACGGGGCTTGAAATGCGGCAAGGTCACCGAGTTTGAAAGCCCCCACATCCCCGCCCTCAAGAGAGAGGTCGCCCGCGCCTTCCACTACAAGGTGAAAGGAGCCGAAATCCACCTCTCCGGCTACTGCCCCCCTGTGTTCTCTCACAACTTATGGTACAGGTGCGTACAATGAGGGATGCGCAGAAGAGAGATTCGGGAGATAATAGAGACCTGGAAGGCATGTGGTGAGAGCTACTCGGAGGCAGCCCGCCGCTTGGGCATTGACCGACGGACCGTCAGGCGCTGGGTATATCGTGGCCGCCAGCCGTGGGGCTACGTACGGTGGCAGGGGCTGGAACGCGGCTCTACGGCACCCAAGAGGCCCCAGAGGGCTCTTGCGAGGGAGCAGGAGCAGCAGATCGTCGCGTGGCGCAGGCAAGGAGGCTTCTGCCGCGAGAAGCTGGCTGCTCTGGCTCGGGAGCAGGGCATGGATGTCTCGGCATCCTCCATCCACCGCCTCATGGCACGCCATCACCTGCTGCGGCCAGCGCACAGGCATCGGCGACCCCGCTTTCAGAACGGGAAGGCCATGAGACCCAGTAACACTCCGGCTCTGGGCTACCTGCAGATGGATGTCAAGTGTGTAACGCCGGAGCTCTCAGGGCTCCCTTACACCTGCTACGAATACGCTGCCATAGACATCCTCTCCAGGTATAAGGTGGCCCTGCTGCTCCCGGTCCTGGACGAGGCTGGCGCCATCATCACCCTGCGCCACGTGGTCCAGACCTGCCTCTTCCCCGTCACCTACGTCCAGACGGATAACGGCTTGGAGTTCCAGCGGCGCTTCCACCAGCTGTGTGAAGAGCTGCGAATTGACCACTACTACATTCACAAGAACTCCCCCAGGGAGAACGCCGTAATTGAACGCAGTTTCCGCACCGATGAGGATGAGTTCTTCCTGCTCCTCCAGGAGGAGCCAGAGGATATCAATGAACTGAACCGGTGGTTCCAGCATTACCTCCACGTCTACAACACTGAGCGGCCCCATATGGGGCTTAATATGCAAAGACCAAAGGAGGCCATCGCCCTGTACCAAAAGTCGTGAACCATTACA
>JAHKAY010000016.1 GCA_018825785.1 Chloroflexota bacterium
GTGCGCCCTCACCAGGCCCTGGGTTATCTCACTCCCGAACAGTTCTACCAGAACTGGCTCAAATCTCACCCTGGAAAGGAGGAGGCCTTGTCCGATATGTCCTGACCCTGTACACCCCCTTCTCAGGCTTTCCGGGCTATGTTAAGATGGGCCTGATGTTGGGGGGCCAGATACAGCCTTGAGGGTCCTCCCCGCGGTCCTGACCTCAAACCCGCGGGAGCTGGAGAGGATGCTCCATGAGGCCGAAGCCTTTACCGACCGGGTCCAGGTGGATATCATGGACGGTTGCTTTGTGTCCTCGGAAAGCATCTCGGCGGAGGACCTGGCCCGGGTCAAGACCCGTCTTCTTCTGGAGGTGCACCTGATGGTGATGGAGCCGGAGGCGCACCTGGAGACCTTCCTCAAGGCCGGGGCCGGGCGGGTTGTCTTTCACTTCGAGGCCACCTCTTCGCCTTCCCGGACCATCGCCCTGGCCCGCCACCTGGGCCTGGGAGTGGGCCTGGCCCTCAACCCCCAGACCCCTGTCCTGGAGGCGAAGCCGCTCTTTGGGGAGGTGGACTTCCTCCTCCTCCTCTCTGTTGACCCCGGTTTCTACGGGAGCCCCTTCCTTCCCTCGGTCCTGGAAAAGGCAAAGGCGCTCCGTCCCCTCTTCCCGGGGGAGATAGGCATGGACGGCGGGATAAAGGCGGGAAACATCCACCAGGTGAAGGAGGCGGGGGTGGACTACGCCTGCTTGGGCAGTGCCATCTTCAGGTCCCCTGACCCCCGGAAAAGCTTCCTGGCCCTCCAGGCCCTGGCCCAGGACAAGGAGGCCTCATGAAGAGCCCTTTACAGCAACTGGCTGCCCTGGGGCAGAGCCCCTGGCTGGACTATATCTCCCGGGAGCTCTTGGAGAAGCTGCCCCACCTTATCCAGGCGAGGGAGGTCATGGGCATTACGTCCAACCCCACTATCTTTGAAAAAGCGGTAAGCTCGGGCTCTGATTACGACAGGAAGATAGAGCAGATGGCCCAGAGGGGCCTGTCCGCCCACGACATCTACCAGACCTTAGTCGTCCAGGATGTGGCCCGGGCCTGCGATCTGCTGAAGGGGGTCTACCGGGCCACGGGGGCCAGGGATGGCTTTGTCAGCCTGGAGGTGAACCCTCACCTGGCTGGGGAATGCATGGCCCAGGTAGGAGAAGCCGACCTGCTCTTCCGGCGGGTGGGGAGAAGGAATCTCCTTATCAAGGTCCCGGGTACCCCCCGGGGCCTGGAGGCCACCCGCCGCCTCATCGCCCTGGGTATCAACGTCAACATCACCCTTCTTTTCTCTTCGGGTCACTACCTGGGGGCGGCCCGGGCCTATATGAAGGGCCTTGAAGATAGGCTGAGACAGGGCCAGGACCTCTCTCGGGTAGCCTCTGTGGCCAGCGTCTTTGTCAGCCGCATAGATACGACGGTGGACCGCAAGCTGGATGAGATGGGGGAGGAGGGTCGGGTCTTGAGGGGCAAGGCGGCGGTGGTCAATGCCCGCCTTGTCTATCAGACGTTCCGACATACCCTGGCCTCATCCCGATTCAAGAAGCTGAGGAATAAGGGTGCAGGGATGCAGCGCCTGGTATGGGGCAGCACCAGCACCAAGGACCCGGCCTACAGCGATATCAAGTATGTCCAGGAGCTCATCGGCCCGGATACCATCAATACCATCCCCCTCTCCACCCTGGAGGCCTTCCGGGACCACGGGGCGGCGCGCCTCACCCTGGAGGAGGGGCTGGAGGAGGCCAGAAGGGACCTGGAGGCCCTCTCCCGCCTGGGGATAGACTTGGAGGAGGTCGGCCAGGAGCTCCAGGATGAGGGTGTAAAAGCCTTCACCCGGTCCCACGATAACCTCATAGCCTCCATAGAGGCCAAGAGAAAGGCCTTCCTCCAGGGGGGCTTTATAACAGGTCCTCCAGCTGGCTGAGGAGGCGGGCCTGCTCCCTGAACATCCTTCTCTTTGCAAGGGGCTGCTGGTCGTCATAGCCCAAAAGGTGGAGGAGGCCGTGGGCCACCAGGAGGGCCAGCTCCCGCTTTAAGGGGTGGCGGTAGGCCCGGGCCTGGTCCCTGGCCCGGGGCAGGGAGATAAAGACCTCTCCCAGGTGGCGACGGCCATCGGGGGAGGGGAAGGCGGGGTCTCCATCCAGGGGGAAGGCCAGGACATCGGTGGGCGCGTCCACCCCCCGGAACTGGTGGTTGAGCTGCCTTATCTCCTCCTCCCCCGTGAGGACCAGGCCCACCTCGGCTGCGGGTATTTCCATAAGCCCCAGGAGCCTCCCCACCAGGCCCACCAGCCATCTATTGGACACCGGGCGGGGGCCCGGGGCTACCTGAAGATTTATCTCCCAGGACATATTCGCCACCATTATACAGGGCCAGCCCATTGACGGCCTGGGAAAGCTCTGGCTATAATCTAAATGCGTCTTTCTCCCCGGGGACGGTACGGTGGGGCCTCCCAGTGGCCACACCGATGAAATAGATAGTGACGGGCCGGGGTGGGGCCACATTCGGGAAAGGAGGTTCCATGACCAGGGCCTATATCCTTATTGAGACCTCGGTGGGGAAGACCCGGGATGTAGTGTCTGTCCTCAAGGGCTTGGAGGGGATAAAGTCGGTGGACCCGGTCACCGGGCCCTACGATATCATCGTGGTGGTGGAGGGGAAAGACCTGAATTCCATAGGGGAGCTGGTTACGGGGAAGGTCCACCCCATCGTGGGGGTGACCCGCACCGTAACCTGCCTGGCTATCTAGCCCGTCCCCAGGAACCCCATGAGCCCGCAGGCCCAATGAGATTGGGGCTTTAGCCCCCTTTTAGCTAAAGCCCTTCAAACTCTGAGCCTTAAGGGCCGCCCGCCAGAAGGCGGGCGGCCCTTTTTTGTGCCATCTCCCCCTGGACAGAGTAAGAACAGATGTGCTATTTTCTTGGTATGTTCTGGGCGCTATTTATGGTGGGAGTAGTTTCGGGGTTTTTCAACGCGGTCTATCTCCTGAGGTATTGCTCCCCGGTGAGGGGGAGGGAGGTGGGGGCCAGGGTGCTGGGCGTCCTCTCCCTGGGGACGGGGGCCCAGGCCTTCTGGCTGCTTCTTTGGGGGTGGAGGGGCGGGGATGGTTTCCTTCTGGGCGAGGGGCTGGTGGTGCTGGGCTCTCTGCTCATCTCTGTCCTTATCCTCCGGGCTTGGAGGGGGTCTTGAGCCTCCTGGCCTGGGCGCTGAAGCAGAAAAGGTGGGAGGTGGCCGCACTATGCCTCCTGCTGGGGGTCGTGGAGGTCCTGGAGCATCTACCCCCCGAGGCCCTGGAGGGCCTCCTGGAGGTGCTGGATGGCAAAAGGGGGGTCTGATGCCAGGAAGGCCAGGGACTTCTACACCCGCGCCCTGGGGGAGGCGGAGAAAACCCTCCTCCCCGAGGCAAGGGAGCTGGAGGGCCTGGATGAGGAGATCGCCCTCCTCAGAGTCAAGCTCATCCAGGCCCTCAGAGAGAAGCCCCAGGACCTGGAGCTCCTCCTCAAGGGGGTGGGGATGCTGGTAAGGGCCGTTTCCACCCGCTACAGGCTCTCCAAGAAGGGTGAGGAGGACCTCTATCAGAGCGTCCTGGGCGTCCTGCGGGGCATCGGCGATGCTCTCTCCCCCGAGGAAGGCCATGGGGTCTGAGGAGCTGGTCTCGGCCATCAGGCGGCTGGCCCGGCCCCACCCCCCGGCGGAGGTGAAGCCCGGCTGCCCATTCGGCCACCTGGTGGAGGAAAGGCTGCGGGCGCTGGAAGGGGCGGTTGACGAGATAAGGGGGAGGGTGAATGCCCTCTTCTTCCTGGTGGTGGGGGCGGTGGCGGTGGAACTGGTGCTGAGGTTGGTGAGATAGCATGATTGACATAAAGCTCCGGCCCTATCAGGTGGAGGTGGGGAGGGCGGTGGTGGACAGCGTCCTCCACCGCCACGGCCTCACCTTTACGGTGGAGGTCGCCCGGCAGGGGGGAAAGAACGAGCTCTCTGCCCAGCTGGAGGTCCTCCTCCTTACCCTCTTCATGGGCAGGGGGGGCAATCTCGTGAAGGCTGCCCCCACCTTCCGCCCTCAGACCCTCATCAGCCTCCAGAGGCTCCAGGAGCGCCTGGACCAGGCGGGCTACGGCCTCTTCTGGGCCCGGGAGCAGGGCTACATGGTGAGGCTGGGGAAGGCCCGGGCCATTTTCCTCTCCGCCGACAAGGACAGCCATGTCATGGGGACCACCGCCCATCTCCTCCTGGAGGTGGACGAAAGCCAGGATGTGGCCCAGGAGAAGTTTAACCGGGACTTCAAGCCCATGGGGGCCTCCACCAACGTTACCACCGTCCTCTACGGCACCACCTGGGACGATGCCAGCCTCCTGGAGACAACCAAACAGCAGAACCTGGAGCTGGAGAGAAAGGATGGGGTAAAGAGGCACTTCCGCTTTGACTGGCGAGAGGTGGCCAAATACAACCCCACCTATGGGGACTATGTGGAGGCGGAGAGGGCCCGGCTGGGGGAAGGCCACCCCCTCTTCCGCACCCAGTATGACCTGGAGACCATCTGCGGGGGAGGTTTCCTTTCTCCCGTCCAGAGGGCCCAGCTCCAGGGGGGACATCCCCGCCAGCATTCCCCCCGCCCCGGGGAGATATATGTGGCCGGGGTGGACCTGGCGGGGGAGGCGGAGGGGGCCGCCGATGCCCAGCTCCGGTCCGCAAAGCCCCACCAGGACTCCACGGTGGTCACCATCGCCCGCCTGGACTTCTCCCGGGCCGCGGAGCCCTCCATTGAGGTGGTGGAGCACTGCTGGTGGACGGGTACACCCCACCCCGCCCTCTACCCCCGGCTGGTGGATGTCCTGAGGCAGGTCTGGAACTGCCGGAGGATTGTGGTGGACAGCACCGGGGTGGGGCTGGGGGTGGCCAGTTTCCTGGGGAAGGCCATCGGCGGAATGGTGGTCCCCTTCCTCTTCACCCAGCCCTCCAAGTCCAGGCTTGGCTTTGAGCTCCTGGCCGCCATCAACTCCGGCCGCCTCAAGATGTATGCCCCCGATGGCTCCCCGGAGTTCCAGGAGTTCTGGCAGGAGGTGGAGAGGGCCAAGAGCTTCTTCCGTCCCAACCAGACCATGAACTTCCTGGTGGACCCTGCCCAGGGGCATGATGACTTCCTCATGAGCCTGGCCCTGGCGGTGGAGGCGGCGGGCTATACCCCCCGCCAGGCCCGGGGGCGGGGGACGGAGATTGATATGGAGAAAGTGAGGTGATTATGACAGTCGAGTTGCAGCTGCTCAAGGGTGAGTCCGGGCTCTGTTCCCTCGAGGAGAGGGGGGTAACGGAGGCTGCTGCCCAGGGTTGCGATGTCCATCCCCTTTGCCTGGAGTGCCCTCTGCCCCGCTGTGTGTATGAAGAGCCTGGCGGGGAGAAGCGGGCCCTCCGGGAAAAGAGGAATGAGGAGATAAGGAGGCTCTTCCACAAGGGCATAGGGGTGGAGGAGCTGGCCTGCGCCTTCAACCTCTCCTTCCGCTCCATCTATCGCATCACCGGCGACGGGAGGGGAGTAGGGGTCTCCTTAAGAAAACAGGGGGTGAGGCAATGATGGAAGTCCCGTTTCCCCAGAAGCTGGCCCGCCTGGACCTGGAGAGGCTCCGGGCCTACCAGGAGAACCTGGATTTCTACAACGGCCACCAGTGGCCCAGCCGCACCCGGCCCCGCCGGGAGCGCCAGCTTACCTTCAACTATGCCCGCGTTTTCACGGAGAAGGTCACCTCCTATTTGATGAGCGGGGTGACCCTGGTGGTGGAGCCCTGGGACTCCTCGCCACCGGCCCGGGAGAGGGCCCTCCGGGCCGAGGTGGCCCTGCGCCAGGTGGCCGAAGAAAACAGCCTTGAAGGGCTGGACTTTGACACGGAGATGGACTGCGCCATCCTGGGGGACGGCGGCTACAAGGTCACCTGGGACGGAGGGCAAGTGCGGATTACCGCCCCCGACGTCCAGGGCCTCTACGCCTGGTGGGCCGGGGACCACATGGGCCAGGTATGGAGAGTGGCCTGCCGCTACCGCCTCAGCGCCGAGGAGATTGAGCTCCTCTACAGCCGCAAGCTGACGTTGGGCAGAAGGGAAGGGGTGGTTGTGGAAGTGTGGACGGCAAAGGACTTTGAGCTCTGGCTGGACAACGCCCTCCTGGAGCACAAGGCCAACCCCTACGGCTTTATCCCCTTCGTCATCTACCCCAACATTAGGGAGCCCAAGAAATTCTGGGGGGTCTCCGATATCCCGGCCCTCAAGGAGGCGGCGCGGGAGCTGAACCGGGCCCTCTCCCAGCTCTCCATGATATTGGAGCTCTCGGGCAACCCCATCGCCGTCCTGGAGAATGTGGAGGATGCCCGGGACATCGCCGTCCAGCCGGGGGCGGTGTGGGAGTTGCCGGACAGGGCCAAGGCCTATTTGCTGGACCTGCTCCAGGGGGGAGGCATCCGCCTGCACATAGACTACATTGACCTCCTCTACCGCACCCTCCACGACCTCTCCGAGGCCCCCCGCACCGCCTTCGGCGACAACCGCCAGGGGCTCTCCGGGGTGGCCCTGGAGATGGAGCTCCACCCCCTCCTCCAGAAGGTGCGCCGCAAGAGGCTCGTCCGCGCCCAGGCCTACCGGAAGCGGGCGGAAATGACACTGAGGCTGCTGGAGCTGAGGACCGGCCAGTCCTTCCTCCCCTGCCGTATCCGGGTCGTTTGGGGGCCGGTGCTGCCCCAGGACCGCAGCCGCCAGGTGAGGGACGAGCAGGCGCTGGTGGCCTCGGGCCTTCACAGCCGGAGGCGGGCCATGGACAACCTGGGGGTAGAGGACGCCGAGGAGGAGTTCCAGCGCTGGCTGGAGGAGGAAAGACTGATGAAAGGAGGTGGAGATGGAAGAGGACCGGATGAAAGAGCTGGAGGATAGGCTCTCCCAGCTCCAGGCCCAGGTGGAGGGGAAAGAGGGGGATGTAAAGGCCCTCCAGGAGAAGGTCTCCCTGGCCGCCCAGAAGTACCGCGCCCTCCTGCTCCAGGGGGCCCCGGAGGTGCCCGAGGAGCTGGTGTCAGGGGGGACGGTGGAGGAGGTGGAGAAGTCCTTCCTGGCGGCCCGGGAGGTGGTGGAGAAGGTGAAGCGCCGCCTGGAGGCCAGGCTCAGGGAGGAGAGGGTGCCCGCTGGGGCCCCCGCCCGCACCCCGCCTGACCTCTCCGCCCTCTCCCCCAAGGAGAAGATAGCCTACGGCCTGCAGCGCAGGCCGTAAAGAAAGGAGGTGGTCTAGATGGCACTAACCCTGGCGGAAGCCGCCAAGCTTTCCCAAGACACCCTGCTGGTGGGGGTTGTGGAGACAATTGTCAACGAGAGCCCGGTGCTCCAGGTCCTCCCTTTCATTGAGGTGGTGGGCAACGGCCTCACCTACAACCGGGAGGCTACCCTGCCTACGGCCGGTTTCTATGATGTGGGGGACACCTGGACCGAGTCCACCCCCACCTTTACCCAGGTGACGGCCAACCTGAAGGTGCTGGGCGGGGATGCGGACGTGGACAGCTTCCTCGCCGCCACCCGGAGCAACATCCAGGACCTGGAGGCTGCTGTTGTCCAGCTCAAGGCAAAGGCGGTGCAGCGGAAGTTCGATGATACCTATATCAACGGGGACACCGCCGTGGACGCCAAGGCCTTTGACGGCATCGACAAGCTCTCAGATAGCGGGCAGACGGTGAGCATGGGGGCCAACGGGGGGACCCTGACCCTGGACAAGCTGGATGAGATGATTGACAAGGTGAAGGCGGGCAAGCCCCACCTGCTTCTCATGAGCCGGCGCTCCCGGAGGAAGCTCACCTCCCTGGCCCGGACCGGCAATATCCTGGAGACGGACCGCAACCAGTTTGGCCAGATGGTCCAGTACTACGACGGCATCCCCATCGGCATCAACGACTGGATTTCCGACGCCAAGACGGTGGGCACCTCCACCGACTGCTCCACCATCTACTCCCAGCAGATTGGGGAGGGGGCCCTGGCTGGCCTGACCGCCCCCGGTGGCCTCCAGATAGAGAGGGTGGGGAGCCTGGAGACCAAGGACGCCACACGCACCAGGGTGAAGTGGTATGTCTCCCTGGCCCTTTTCAGCACCCTGAAGCTGGCCAGGCTCACCGGAGTCAGGGACTAGGATGAACCTGCCCCAGCTGCGCTCCCGGGTGAGGCGGGACCTGAAAGACGAGGACTTCAGCAACTACCGCTGGACGGACGAGGAGCTTAACCGTCACATTGACCGCGCGGTGAGGGAGTTCTCCCTGGCGGTGCCAGGGGAGGCCCAGGCAGTCCTCACCACCGCCCAGAGCCGGGAGCTCTCCCTGTCCACGCTTTCGGACCGGGTGGCGGTGGAGGTGGTGGAGTACCCCCGGGGCCAGTATCCCCCTAGCTATGTCCCCTTCAGCCTCTGGGGGGACACCCTGACCCTGCTCATTGACAAGGTGCCCGCAAGTGGGGAGGAGGTGGTGGTCTACTACGGCAGGCTCCACACCCTGGACAACACCACCTCCACCATCCCCCCGCCCCTGGAGGAGGTGCTGGCCATGGGGGCGGAAGGCTTTGCCTGTCTGGAGTGGGCCAACTTCGCCATAAACCGGGTGAATACCGGCGGGGCTGGGACCTGGAGAGAATACCTCACCTTTGGGCAGGAGAAGCTGGGGGCCTTCATGGAAGCCCTGGCCCGCCACGGAAAGAAGGGGGCCCTGCGCGCCCGCCGCCTCTACCGCCCGGCTGAGCCCAGGCCCTCCCAGGCCACGGACTGGGGGCCATGAGGAGCCTCAACCCGCTCCTCCTCCAGGCCCAGCAGGGCCCATCGCGCCGCCCCCATGTGGAGGTCCAGGTGAGGGACCAGGTGGCGGGGGCGGCTCGCCTGCAGTTCGAGCGCATATACTCGGGGAGCGGCTTTGAGTACGATGGTATCCACGCCGCCACCATGCCCGGGGACGGCTCCCTGGTGAGGGGCTGGATACGTACCTACGAGACTGTCCTCTATCTCTCCCGGACCCCCAACCCGGGACCGGGGTCGGACTTTGGGGCCTGGCAGTCCTGGGGCCTGGTATATTCCTCGGGCATCGCCCTCACCAGCCTGGGGGCCGAGGTGCTTGGTTTCTATACTCCCCCCGGTGAGCAGCGCTTTTCAGTGTACTACCGGCGGAGCCTGGACTACGGTCAGACCTTTGGCTCACCGGTCTCCCTGGGCACCCCGGCCTACGGCTTTCCCCTGCGCTGGCTGGCGGCTGGCCATACCCCCAGCGGGGACCTGGCCGTCTTTGCCGCTGTCTCCCTGCGCGTCTTCTGCCAACGCAGGGTGCAGGGCACCTGGAGCGGAGTCTGGACGGATGCCGGGGGCTACCTGGCCGATATCTCCGGCCTGGCCACCTGCTTCCGGGGTGACTGGAACATGGTTATCTCCGGGACCGATAGCGCAGGCAAGAAGGGGGTGTGGACCTATCTCTTTGGCGAGGGGGTGGCCCAGCCCCGGGACAGCTATTCCTCTCTTCAGGAGCTGGCACTGGCCGGTGCCAACTCCCTGGTGGAGTTCCGCTGCCCTTTCCTGGCCTACTACGATGTCTACCGCCTGTACTTTGTGGAGAAGTTCAACGGGCAGCAGTACTACAGCCGCCCCTACCGGACCCAGTCCCTGCCGGGGTCCAGCTTTCAGGCCAACCTGTGGCGGGAGCCCGTGCCCTTTGACCTGGCCTCGGACTACGGGGTCGCCCTGGCCCCCGGCCCCGCCGCCCTGTGGCTCTCGGTCCCCGACGGGGTGTGGCGCTCCCTTCCTCCCCCGGAGCCCCTGGACCTGACCCCCCAGGTGGTGAGCCTGGTCGCCGCGGCCGAGCCTGCCCGCGGCGGGGTGAGGGTGGAGATGGACAACAGCCAGGGGCAGTTCAGCACGGTGGGCACTGGGCTGCTGCGGGAGGGTGCCGAGATTGCCGTAAGCCCCGGCTATCATGCCAGCACAGGCCCCCTGGTCTCGCAGGGGCTGGCCTACTGGATTTCCGGCTGGGAGCAGGTGGTGGGGGCGGAGAACCGCCTGGTCCTGGAAGGGGAGGATGGATGGGGGCTGCTGGAGCGGTGGCGGGCCCGCTGCCAGTTCACCTGGAAAGGGACAAAGAGCTACCTGGAGCTCCTGGCCTTCATCCTGGCGCGGGCCGGGCTCGCCCTTTCTCCTCTCGGCCCCTCCACCTTTATCCAGGGCCAGCGGCCCGACTTCACCATCCACGCGGGGGAAAAAGGGAGCTGGCTGGTGGCGCAGCTCCTGGCCCGGGTGCCCGATGGCCTCTTCTTCCGGGGCAGCACTGCCCTGGTGAAGGAGCTCAGCCCGACCGAGGCCAGTGCCTACAGCTACGGCCCCCTTCATCCGGTGCTACAGGGAAGGTATGTGGCCCGGGCACCCCAGGGGAGTTGGGCCCAGGCCCTGGGGAGGGGGGTGCTGGGGGAGGACTTTGACTGGGAGAGAGTGGAGCTGCTCACCAGCGGGGTGCTCCAGCTCCAGGACCTGAACCTGGCCCAGGCCAGCCAGGCCCAGCAGCGGGCTCAGGCCCAGGTGCGCCGCTGGGGCAGGGAGGAGGTGGGTGGGGAGATAACCGTTCCCGCCCACTGCGGGCAGGAGCTCTATGACGTGGTGGACATCACCGACCCCCGGGCAGGGCTGGAGGGCAGTCTCCGGCGCATAGCCGGCCTCACCCTGGTCTATCAGCCCCGGCAGGGGCTGTACCAGCACCGCCTGCTTCTGGGAGGGGTGTGATGGAGGTGCGACGGGGGGCCGTGCAGGCCTTTGACTCCGGAAGCTACCGGGCCACCGTCCAGGTAGCTGGTAGCCTGACAACCTGGCTGGGGGATGTGGCCGTGGCCAGGAACATCCCCTCTGCTGAGATGCAGGTGGGCAGGAGCTGCTGTCTCGTCTTCTTTGACGAGACCAACCCCTCCGATGCCGTCCTGGTGGCCGTCTATACCTGATGGGCCTGGCGGTCCTGTTGGGCCGGGGGGCTCACTTTATCCCCGATAATCCGCTCCCGCTACGGCCGCCTGCTTTGACTGGGCTCCCCAAAGCTGATAGAATGCCTTCGGGTGAAGGTGGTCTCTCTTGTAGAGAGGATGCTGGCCGGCGATGAGAAGCCGCTGGCCCGTCTCATCACTATGGTGGAGAGGGAAGGCCTTGAGGTGCCCCTCATCATGCGCCTCCTCCAGCCCCACCTGGGGAGGGCCTATACCATAGGGATAACCGGGCCCTCCGGGAGCGGGAAGAGCACCCTGGTGGACCGGCTCACCTCACTTATCAGGAAGGAGGGCTCCACAGTGGGCATTATCGCTGTGGACCCCACCAGCCCCTTCTCTGGCGGGGCGGTGCTGGGGGACCGCATCAGGATGCAGCAGCACTACCTGGACGAAGGGGTCTTCATCCGCAGTATGGCCACCCGGGGCAGCGCCGGGGGCCTGCCTCCCACCGCCAGGGGGGTAATCAGGCTCCTGGACGCCTTCGGCAAGGACTATATCCTTGTGGAGACGGCGGGGGTGGGGCAGACGGAGCTGGATGTCATGGAGATGGCCGATACGGTGATAGTGGTCCTGACGCCTGAGACCGGCGACGCCATCCAGACCATGAAGGCTGGCCTCCTGGAGATTGCCGATATCTTTGTGGTGAACAAGGCCGACAGGGAGGGGGCCGGCTATCTTCTGGCCGAGCTAATGGCTATGCTCCGCCTCCACCCCTCCGGGCCCGGGTGGCAGCCACCGGTGCTGGCCGCCCAGGCAGTGAACGATATCGGCATCCAGGAGGTCCTTCAGGCCATCCAAGACCACCGGCGGGCCCTGGAAGAAACGGGCCGTCTCGGGGAGCGCCGGAAGGAGCAGAGGCGGAAAGAGTTCCTCCAGGCAGTCGAGAGGAGGCTTACCGCCCGCCTGAAGGAGGCCACTGAGAAGGACGGGGAACTCCTTTCATATCTGGAGAGGGTGGAGAAAGGGGAGCTGGACCCCTACTCCGCCTGCCAGGAGGTCCTGGCCAATGGAAGGCTCCTTCAGAGCTGGCTTGAGGAGGGCTGATGCGTATCCTGGCCGTAGCTAGGGGGAGGTGGGGGGAGAGGAAGGTGGACATAGCCCGCTCCCGTGGCCCCAGGGACTGGGATATCCAGGTGTGGACACCTCCCCGGGCCCTGCCCCTGATAATAGACGAGCCCGAAGAGGTGCTGCCCCCTTCCCTGCCCCCCTCCGACCTGGTCCTGTACCTGGGGGAAAACCCCTCCCTCCCCCAGTTGTTACCCGCCATAGTCAGGGCCACCGGGGCCAGGGCCGTCCTGGCGCCCATTGATAGCTCGGCCTGGTTCCCCACCGGGCTAAAGAACCAGATAAGGGAGGAGCTCCTGGGCCTGGGGGTAGGGGCCGTCTTTCCCAAGCCCCACTGTTCCCTCACCCCCCTCAGCTGCGGCTACGGCCGGGCGGTGGAGACCTATGATGTGCCCCTGGTGGCCGAATACGCCAGGGTGTTCGGCCGCCCGCAGCTCAGCCTCCATATGGACCCGGAGAGCAAGACCATCCAGCGGGCCAAGGTGTTCCGCAGTGCCCCCTGCGGCTGCACCTATTTTGTGGGCGAAAAGCTGGCGGGGGTGTCGGCGGAAAGGGCCGTCCTTGAGGCGGGCCTCCTTCACCATCACTATCCCTGCCTGGCTTCCATGACCAAGGAGTGGATAGATGACCGGCTGGAGGATACCCTGATGCATGTGGCTGGCTTCATCCTCCAGGAGGAGGTGACCAGGGAAGTGGCCCCCTATAAACAGGTGAGCTACATGGTGCCCGGGGAAAGGGCGGGAGAAGATGGAAAAGTTTGACGTCATTATCGTGGGTGGGGGCCCGGCGGGGCTCTTCGCCGCCCTGGAACTGGCGGACAGCCGGCTGAAGGTCCTCCTCCTGGAGAAGGGGAAGGACATTGACCGGCGGCTCTGTCCCATCAAGGGCAAGGAGGGTGTTTGCCCCCCCTGCTATCCCTGCGGTGTGGTGAGCGGGCTGGGAGGGGCTGGGGCCTTCAGCGATGGCAAGCTCACCCTTTCCCCCCATGTGGGGGGCAGGCTGGTGGACTACCTGGGGCTGGGGCGGACAGAGGAGCTTATCAAGCATGTGGACCGCCTCTACCTCCGCTTCGGGGCGGAGGACAGGGTCTATGGCCTGGGGGAGGACGTTGAGGTTTTCAGGAAAAAGGCCAGCCTGGCCGAGCTGCGCCTCATCCCTGTAGGCGTCCGCCATCTGGGCACCGAGCGCTGCCGTCAGGTGCTGCGGGCCATCAAGGACTACCTTGCCCCCCGGGTGGAAATACGCCTGGGTGAGACGGTGGAGCAGGTCCTGGTGGAGGACGGCCGGGCTGCGGGGGTGAGGACCGGGCGGGGGGAAAAGCTCTTCTCCGATTACCTGGTGGTGGCTCCGGGCAGGGAAGGGGCGGAATGGCTCCAGCAGGAGGCCTCCCGCTTGAAGCTCACCGTCCACCATAATCCCGTTGATGTGGGGGTAAGGGTGGAGTTGCCTGGGGTGGTCCTGGCGGAGCTCACTGATGCCCTCTATGAGTCCAAGCTGGAGTTCTTCTCCAGGACCTTTGATGACCGCATCCGGACATTCTGTATGTGCCCCTGGGGCGAGGTGTGCATGGAGTGTACCGGCGGGGCGGACCCGGTGACTACGGTCAATGGCCATAGCTACGCCGACCGCCGGACCGAGAACACCAACTTCGCCCTCCTGGTGAGCACCACCTTCACCGAGCCCTTCCGCGACCCCATCGCCTACGGCAAATACCTGGCCCGCCTCGCCAATCTCCTCTCCGGCGGTGTCCTGGTCCAGCGGCTGGGGGACCTGAAGGAAGGCCGCCGCTCCACCCCCGCCCGGCTGGAGCGGGGGCTGGTGCGCCCCACCCTCAAGAGCGCCGTCCCGGGGGACCTCTCCTGCGTCCTCCCCTACCGCTTCCTCAAGGGTATCCTGGAGATGCTGGAGGCCATGGACCTCCTGGCCCCGGGGGTGAACTCCCGCCATACCCTCCTCTACGGGGTGGAGGTCAAGTTCTATTCCTCCCGCCTGGAGCTCTCCCCCTCCCTGGAGACCCAGGTAAGGAACCTCTTTGCCTGTGGCGACGGAGTGGGGGTGACCCGGGGCCTGGTGCAGGCCTCCGCCTCGGGGGTGGTGGCCGCCAGGGCTATCCTGGAGAGGCTCAAGGATGGGGCCTCCGATACCAAGGCCTAGGCTTTGCCCGTTTCTTTGGTCTGGACCAGGCCCTGGGGGACCCCCGGGAAGGACAGATAGCCGTTCCCAGGTTGACACGCAGGGGGGAGAAGAACTAGAATGTGTCAGTTTGTCTGAATATGAGAGGAGGTGAAGGCTTGTGACGGAGGTTACCCTGATGGATGGGGAAACCTTTGACAGCCTACTCCGGCGCTTTAACCGAAAGGTCCAGCATGACGGGGTCCTCTCGGAGATAAAGCGACGGGAGCATTATGAGCCTCCCAGCATGGTCCGAAAGAAGAAGGCGGCCGCCAAGAAGCGTAAGAGCTTCAGGAGCCGGGGGCCGAGTTGACCCTGGACAAGTTCCAGGAAGACCTGAAAGAGGCGCTGAGGAAAGGGGACACCACCCGGCGCGATACTATCCGTCTTATCCTCTCCGCCCTGAACTATTCCCAGATAGCCAAGGGGGCAGAACTGGAGGAAGCTGACATCCTGGCAGTCCTCCAGAAGGAGGCCACCAAGAGGCGGGAAAGCATTGAGGCCTTTTCCAAGGGGAACCGCCCCGACCTGGTAGCCCGGGAGAAGGCGGAGCTCCAGGTTATCCTTGGCTATCTCCCCCCGCCCCTGACCCGGGAGGAGATTGCCCAGGCGGCCCGCCAGGCCATCGCTGAGAGCGGTGCCCAGGGCCCCAGGGACATGGGCAAGGTCATGGGGCGGCTCATGCCCCAGCTCAAGGGCCGTGCCGAGGGGCAGGAGGTCAACGCCATAGTCCAGGAACTCCTCTCGGGGAAAAGGGCCTGAGGGCTTCCGCCGCCTTCTAAAATCGTCGTGCGCTTTGGCGTCATCGTCTTCCCGGGGACCTGGAGCGACAGGGACTGCTATTTCGTGCTCAAAGATGTCCTGGGCCAGCAAGTGGACTATATCTGGCACCAGGATACCGATATCTCCCGCTATGACTGCCTTATCCTCCCAGGCGGCTTCTCTTACGGCGATTACCTCCGGCCAGGGGCCATCGCCCGCTTCTCCCCGGTGATGGCGGCGGTGGAGCGCTTTGCCCGGGAGGGAAAGCTGGTGTGGGGCATCTGCAACGGCTTTCAGATACTGTGCGAGGCCGGCCTCCTTCCGGGGGTCCTCCTGCCCAATTCCAGCCTCCAGTACCGCTGCCAGTGGACCTGGCTGCGGGTGGAGAACAACAGGACCCCCTATACCCGCCTCTGCTCCCCCGGACAGGTCCTGAAGATACCCATCTCCCACTATGAGGGCCGCTATTACGCCGATGCCGCTACCCTGGAGGAGTTGGAAAGAAAGGGGAGGGTGGTCTTCCGCTATGCCACGCCCCAGGGGGAGACCACCGCCGACGCCAACCCCAACGGTGCTCTACATAACATAGCAGGCATCATCAATGAGGGGGGTAATGTGCTGGGGATGATGCCCCACCCCGAGCGGGCCTGCGAGGCCCTCCTGGGCAGTGAGGACGGCAGGCCCCTGTTTCAGTCCCTGCTTTCCAGGATACCTGCCTAGGGGGAGGACTTGGCGACCGCAGCGGGACACGGCGGGAGGAGGGTACGGCTATGGAGGTTGTCTTGAGCATCATGGTGCCACTGGTTGTGCTGGGGCTGGTGATAGCCGGGGTGGTCTATGCTATCCAGCGGGTGCGGCGTGGGGAGGGGGTGAGCCTCTCTCTGCGGCAGGTCCTGGCCTTCTATTTCTATGTGATGACGGTGGTCACCCTGCTGGTAGCGTTCAGCGGGCTCTCCCGCCTGGTGCAGGCGGGCCTGGCGGTGCCCCTGGGCAGGGAGTTCAGCTACTATCCCGTCTACTATCCCGACTACTATCCCGTCCCCATGCGTATAGAAGCGCCTCCGGCGCCAGCACCAGCGGTTCCACCCACCGTCGCACCGCCGCAGAAGGGACCGAGCCCCGAGGAGGAAGCCCGCCGTCAGAAGGGGCTGGACCAGGCCCTCAAGGAAGGCATACTCGGCGGGCTGAATTTCACCGTGGTGGGGGGGCTTTTCTGGCTGGTCCACCAGTGGGGGAGACGTCGCTTTGGCCAGAATGGCGACATGCTGGAGAACCTTTACCTCATCGGCCTGCTCTCCGTTTTCGCCGGCCTCACCCTCTACAGCCTGCCTTCCGGAATAAACGAGACTCTTCGATACTACCTTCTGGATGGAGGGCAGGGGTCCAACCCGCCGGGTGGCAGGCTGGCTACGGCCATAGTAGCCCTGCCTCTCTGGCTGCTATACCTGAGCGCCACCCTGAGAAGGCTGAAGGCGAGCCGGGCCACCCCCGCCTGACGCCCCCGCCGGGGGTTTCAGGGGGTGTCCCCCCGGACTTTGACCCCTCTCTCCCTGGGGACCATAACTTGGTATGAATCTGGTCAGCCCTGGGGACGGGAGGGGGGTGTAGAAGCAACCAGGTCCACCCTGAGAAGGTCGCCCAGGGAGGTCCAGCGGGTCTCGGCGGGGCCAGTCTTGGCCAGGAACCCATTGACCCTGAGGGTGATAGTCTCTCCCGGGGCAGCGCCCTCGTCCCAGGTGGTGGTGGGGTCATCGGCATAAACTGGCATCAGTCCGTACTGGCCGGGGCGGACGACGGTGAACTTGCCGCAGAGTACCCCCCCGGGGTCGTAGGCTGTTATCACCGCACCCGCAGGGACGGGATTCCCATCCAGAAGACTTGCCGGGCTGTAAAGGTTTATCCACATGGTGGTGGGTACCAGTTGAGCTGGTGGCTGGGGCACTACCGGCTCCTCCCCTGATTCCTGCCACTGGGGAAGCACCCTGATAAGAACAAAGGCCACAATAAGACTCAACCCCACCAGCAGGAAGACCCAACGGACTACCCTGCTGACAGTAATACCCCCAGGACCAGCCTTTTCCCCCACATTGACTTTGCCCTCTATCCAATCCCTCGATTTCGGGATTCCTATCCATCTTGTTGTTTTATACATATACTCACGATAGGCATTGCCGAACTTCTCAAGGCAGAAACGCTCTTCCGCAATTACGAGAATAGCCGACAAAACTATAAGTACAATTGAAAACAATAAGAAAACCCATGAGGCTGAAGCTATACCGGCACCTATAAGTATCAAGAACAGAGCGAGATACATCGGATGTCTTGAATAACGATAGAGTCCCTTGGTCCACGGCTCACCGAGTGGGATATTGGCAATATTCACTATAGCTATCGTCGCGGCAATCACCCCTAATACACACAGACTAAGGCCTATATAAAACCATATCGTCCCTAATTGTAACGGCAGAAAAACAGAGTATATAAAAAGTCCAAAAAGCAAAACAAAGCTACTAAAAATGTTGATTATCCTCTCAGCCTTGCGATAAGCAGGAGCTTCCATTTTCTTAAACATATCCCCGGTACCCGCCACTTTATCAATTAGCATCATAATAAGAGGATGCAATGGAAGATATAGTGTGAGGATCCAGGCATTCCACAAACCTATTTCAAACTCTGGTACAAGCGACATGGTTTCCCTCCTTCCCTCTACTCTCTACGATAGTTGTACTGCATTCTAAGCCGTCGGTTCTATTAAGGCAACATGTACGGGGCTCATAGGTTACCCAAGTGGACTTTCAGCTATTTCGTTGCGCAGGGTTTCCCAGCGCAGGCTCGATAGCATGGCCCGGATGCGACAGTAGCGAGTTCCGTTACCTGCAAGGCGCAACAATCTGGCTAGATTTGTGCAGGAGCGCGCGCTATCATGGTCTTGAAACTGCACTGGTCAGCGGTACGGGACCTAGTACTACTACGTTAAGTATGTTTGACAAAGGCCTTATGTTCAGCGCATACTATGGTCATGGATACGACACGCGCGCAACGGGAACGACTGAAGGGATTTCTGGACGACATGTTGGTGACCTTGGGCCGTTCTGAA
>JAHKAY010000017.1 GCA_018825785.1 Chloroflexota bacterium
AACAAGACCCCCTATGGGAGTATCTCATTGAGCACTTTGGGCCGGACAAGCCGCCTCCGCCCCCCATGCCAGCGAGGCTTCTCGCAGGCTGGCAAATGTACTGATGCTTGAACAAGTGTGGTGTTCCAAAAGTGCCTCGTTTCGCTGATTGACAACGCCTATTGATTGTGAGTAAAATAGCAATTGGTTCCCAGGAGGCAAGAGGTGGTGCGCAACTTTTTGTTGCCGTTTTCGTTTATACTGTGGAGGGGGAATTGATGTGTCTCAACAGAACCATAGGGGGATGCCCCAGGATTTTTACCAGATGAAAGGAGGTCTAAGAGTGAATTGGCGGTGGTTTCTCATCTTGGTGCTCGCCAGCGGGTTGCTGGTGGCTGCCTGTAGCAAGGCCAAAACCCCAACCCCCACGCCTACCCGGACGCCGACACCTACTGCCAGTCCAACCCCCACGCCTACTGGAACGCCAGCACCTACTGCCAGTCCAACCCCCACCCCTACTGGAACGCCAGCACCTACTGCCAGTCCAACCCCCACGCCTACCCGGACGCCAACACCTACTGCCAGTCCAACCCCCACGCCTACCCGGACGCCAACACCTACCCCCTTCGGGTCTCCCACTCCAACCGGAACAGCTCCTGCAAACGATGTAGACAGGATCTTTCCGCCTGATGGCGCCGGGCGCGACCTCACGGTTTCGAGGTGCGGGAACTGTCACAGCCTGGCTCCGGTTGTGGTTGGGGCAGCGACGATGGGGCCGGAAGGCTTGAAGGGGAGCGTCATGGTGATCCACCTGACGGGCTACGCCACGGTCTACGGCTTCATTGCCACCGAGCCGGAACTCCAACTCGTATATGACTATCTTTTGAAGTCCTTCGATGGCAAGCCGGTCCCTGAACTTCCACAGGCGTGGATAGACAAGTGGGGTTACTACTAGTACCTTGCTGAAGGCCTGACGGGATTAGGGCTTTTTCAGCGGTGTAGCCCCGTGAAAGTCCTCCAGGGCGGTCCTTAAACGAAGGACCGCCCTGGATCTTTCCCAGCCCACCGGGGCCAAAAACGGGGCCTGGGGGAAGAGAAGGTCACTCTAGTATTTTATTGAGAATTCTTCGTATTTCTCCTGATATTCTTTTCCCATGGCCCAGAGATAGTTGAGTACCTGCCAGCGCTGCTTCTCAGGGAGATAGAGCTTGTGGGGGGGCATACCTCCCCCTTGGGGCAGCCTCAACAGACCCTCGCTCACCGTCCAGAAGTAGTAGGCGGGGTACTCCTCCAGGCTCTGGGAGTAGACGGGGCTCATGAAACTGAAGAAGTAGGGCTTTGTCATCCTGGTCCAGTGGCACCTGATGCAGGCCCGCTCGTAGAGGAGCTCACCCATCTGCACGGTCTCCGGGTCTCCCCAGGGGAAGGGATTTTTCATCCCAGCATAAGGCGGGGGAGGAATGGGTGGGGTAGGGGGGGGAGGCAGAATGGGATGGAGGGCAAAGGCCTCCGTCACGAGCTCTTCATCCCAGTTGAGGATGAAGGTGGCCAGCCCCTGGACCTGGAATGGGGTCAGGGTCCCGCCCTCCTCCCGGGCCCAGGCGGGCATGATTATGACGCCCCGGGAGATGGTCTTCTTCAGGCCCTCCTCATCGAGTTTGGTCTGTGGGAGGGAGGGGCCGGCGCTGCCTGTGCCGAGCCGGCCGTGGCAGTAGAAGCAGTTCTGGGCGAAGATTTCAGCGGTGGCGAGGTTGTACTTGTCTCCAGCGCCTTTCTGACGGGAGGGCTCGGCGAACCAGTAGAGCCCGGTGGCGAGGAGAAGGGCTACGGTCAGGGCCAAGCCCAGGGCGACCTTCTTGTCCAGTCCGTCGCTCATCTGGCGTTTGTCTATCTTTCTCGTGTTCACCGCTAGCTCACGCCCCTTTCTAGGCTATCTTGCCCTCAGGGCCCTTCTCGGCCTGGGCCTTGGCGTCTGCGGCGGCCTTCTCAGGCAGGGCTTTAGCCTCTTGGGCGGCCTTCTCGGCATGGGCTTTGGCCTCCAGATAGGCCTTCTCCGTTGGCTCTATGGCCGCCTTGTAGGCCTCATCGGCCTGGGCTTTGGCCTCCCTGTGGGTCTGAAGGGCCAGTTCCAGGGTCTCATTGTAGGCCTTCTTGGCCTGGGTTTGGACCTCTTTCACGGCCGCCTCCGCCTGCTTTTCGACCCCGTCAAGGATCTTCCAGCTCCCGCCTACGCCCTCCTCGCGAGCCTTGCTGGCCCGGTCCAAAGCTTCCTTGTAGGCTTTTTCGGCCTGAGCTTTAGCCTCCTTGTAGGCTTTTTCGGCCTGAGCTTCAGCCTCCTTGTAGGCTTTCTCGGCCTGGGCTATGAGCTCATTCTCGCTCATTCTCTTTCACCTCCTCTTCGGCCTTTGCCTATTTCCAACATCTCCTTTCCCTAATACATATATTATATATTTTTTATCATATATTTTCCTATGCTCCACAGATAGTTTGGGACCTGCCAGCGCTGTTTCACCGGGAGGAGGGCCTTGTGAGGGGGCCTCGTTGATGGTGGCCCATCAGCCCTACCACAACCTGCGTGACTAATAGAGTCCGCGGTTGCAGCCGAGTGTTCCCATGACCCTTACATAATCGAGGACCTGCCAGCGTTGCTTTTCGGGGAGGAAGTTTTTCGCAGCAGGCATGCCAGGCCCCCAATGACAGATGAGCGGCGCCTCGCTCATCCGCCAGAAGTAGTAGGCGGCGTAATCCTCTATGTTCGCGGCCCAGACGGCCTCTCTGACATCGGGGGGTGGGGGTGGGGGTGGGGTCATCGGCTTCACCAGCCAGTGGCATTCCGTGCAAAGCCTCTCAAAGAGAATCTGTCCCATCTCAATATTCTTCTTGTCCCCCCAGGGGAGGGGATTCTTCATCCCGGCATAGGGTGGGGGAGGAATATCCGGCGGTGGGGGGTTGGGAGTGGCGGGGATGGGGTGGCGGGCCACGGCTACTTTCGTGAGTTCCTCGTCCCAGTTGAGGATGAAGGCGGCGAGGCCCTGGACCTGGAATGGGGTAAGGGTCCCGCCCTCCTCGCGGGCCCAGGCGGGCATGACTGTGACGCCCCGGGAGATGGTCCTCTTCAGGCCTTCCTCGTCCAGTTTGGTTGTCCTGAGGGAGGGGCCCACGGTGCCATACCCCAGGCCCTGCCTGCCATGGCAGAAGACGCAGGTCTGGGCGAAGATTTCTGCGGAGGCGAGCTTGTACTTGTCTCCCGCGCCTTTCTGACGGGAGGGCTCGGTGAGCCAGTAGACCCCGGTGGCGAGGAGAAGGGCGAGGGTCAGGGCCAGGCCCAGGGCGACCTTTTTGTCCAGGCCATATTCATATCTGGATAAGCTGGCTTTCATCAAACCTCTGGCGCCTGATTGCCTTTGCTGTGTTCACTTCCACTTCACCCCCCGTTATAGTAATAGGGAAGATATCCAGGGGGCGGGGGGCTGGGCCTGAGACTACTTCACCGTAGCGGTTGTAGATGGAGCCGTGGCAGGGGCAGTGGAACCGGCCCTGAGGGGCTAGGGCATCCTCGGAGGGCTCCTCGGGTAGCCAGGGGACCACACACCCCAGGTGGGTGCAGCGGCGGTAGAGGGCCAGAAGGCCCGTCCCGCCCCCCTTTATGGGGAGGCGGACCAGGTAGAAACGGTAGTCGGGAAAATAGGTCACTGAGGCCGGGAGGAAATCTTCCGCCTTGCCGGCAGTCATCTTGCGCCCGAAGGGCCCTGCCTTGGACCTCGGCCACAGGCTGGCAACGGTAGCCGATATGCCTGTCAGGGCCAGCAGCCCCGCTGAGCCCCACCAGGCGAGGTTGATGAACTCCCGCCGGTCGTAGCGCTGGACGGGACAGCTGTCGGTCTGTTCCTTATCTTTTTCCATAACCCCTCCTCAGAAAGAAAGGCCTCCCGGGGGCAGCCTCCAGGGGAGCACGAGGGCCATCCCCTCCCCACGGAAGAAAAGGCCAATGATGGTCAGGACGAAAAAGGTGATGATGAAGGCGGTGAAATAGGCAATGAGGACCTCCCGGACATTGGGGCGCAGGGGGCGCAGGAGGAAATAAAGCCCCAGGGACAGGCCCCCGATGACTCCCAGGGGAATAAGCCAGCCAGGGACTATCTCCGGCTGGCTCACCAGGCTCTTCACCCCCACAAATGCGTCAAAGAGGACAAGCCCCACCAGTAGCGGAGCGGTATAAAGGGCAGACCACAGGGCTATCTTCTTCCCCCTCCTTCCCGCAAACCATACCCCCACATCCCCCAGGCGCCTGTCTACATAGGGCATGGCTACGAGCAGGAGGATGACGAAGATGGGAATGAGGACCCCGGCCAGGGCGGGATTCATGTGCATGAGGAGCTCCTGGAGGTTGAGGAAGAACCAGGGTGCCTTGGAGGGGTTCTCCGGCAGGTCGGGGTTGGCTATGTCCCTGAGGGGGGCATCCACCCCCCAGGAAAGGAACAGGAGGAAAAGGGTCACCCCCAGGAATACCAGCACCTCCACAACCAGCAGGTGGGGCCAGGTGAAACGGGTGTCTGCCCGGTCCTGGGCTCCCTTCTTTTCGTCCGGGGAGGAGAGGCCCTTATCCTTGCGGATCCTCCAGAAGTGGAGCCCCAGCAGGGGCACAAAGAGGAGTGGTAGCAGGAACAGGTGGAAGGCGTAGAAGCGGAGCAGGGAATCCTGCCCTACCTCCCTGGCCCCAAGCAGGAAAAGCTTCACCTGTTCTCCTATGAAGGGAGCGTACGCGGCCATCTCGCTGGCCACGGTGATAGCCCAGAAGGAGAGCTGGTCCCAGGGCAGAAGATAGCCTGTGAAGGAGAGGAGAAGGGTGAGCACCAGGAGCAGGACGCCTATGACCCAGTTGAACTCCCGGGGCCGTTTGTAGCTCCCGGTATAGAATACCCGGCACATGTGCAGGATGACAGCCAGGACCATAAGGTGGGCTCCCCAGCGGTGGGCATTGCGCAGGAGGCTGCCGAAACGCACGGTGGTATGAAGGTTTATGATGTCGCTATAGGCCCTCTCCACCGATGGCAGGTAGAAGAACATGAGTAGCCCCCCGGTGAGGAAGAGGATGACAACGAGGAAGAAGGAGATAAGGCCCAGGCCAAAGGTATAGGTGGGCTTCAGCGTGTGGTTCTTGACCCTGACCGAGTGGAAGTGGAGGAAAAAAGTGTGGAGGATGACCAGCATCCGGTTCTTGTCCGTGCTGGGGTAGCCATAGCGGAAGATGGACTTCCAGACCCGGCTTTCAGCAATCCTGCATCTGACTGATTCCCAGAACCGTCGGCGAGGCGCTGGCGGCAACATCTTGCCAATTATAGCACATCCCGCAATAGGGTAAAGGGGAAAGGAATGGCTTTGCCGGCTATCCTGGCCCGTAGGGCCAGGATAGCGATAGAGGGTTCCCCGGGGCAGTCCGGCGGGGACGGAAACGTCCTGCCAGGTGCGCCGGATGCTGTCCAGGATAGCCCGCTGCGGGTTGGGACGGGGTTCGCTCTCACCGCCGGGCATCAGAAAGTAGCCTGGCTTGCCCGCCCGGGCCGTGGCCGCCAGTGATTCCGGAGTGAAAATAGGGTCGTTCCCAGAAAAGCCGCCGATGGCACCTTGCCTTGACCGGCTCCTAGGAAAGACGTGCTACTCCCCAAGTTCTGCACCCAGGGAAGAAAGTCCCAGCTCTTCACCGAGTCTTTACCAGTCTCTACGAAAACTTGCCCAAATTTTTGCCCCCGTCCAACACCCTTAACCCCTTCTTTTACCCTCCCCTGCTAATCTTGGTGCAGGTTAGGAGGCAGACGATGATTCAGACAGCAACAGCACCGCCCTTGAAACTGGAGGACCTCTTCACCATTATCC
>JAHKAY010000018.1 GCA_018825785.1 Chloroflexota bacterium
GAGCCAGAGGATATCAATGAACTGAACCGGTGGTTCCAGCATTACCTCCACGTCTACAACACTGAGCGGCCCCATATGGGGCTTAATATGCAAAGACCAAAGGAGGCCATCGCCCTGTACCAAAAGTCGTGAACCATTACAGTTCCCTTGAAATGGACAGGCAGTTGTGTTAGTCTAGAACTCTATTTGAAGGGAAGGGGTGGTCATGCCTGTAATCCATTTCATAGATGTGACCAACCGGGATGCTGTCCAGGCCTCCCGGATTAAGCTGGCTAAACTCCAGAAGACGATGGTCAATATCTACCTTGGCCAGCTGGGAATCTATCAGTCAGAGTTTGCCTTTCCCTACACCCGGCATGAATACAACTATATTCGGGCCAACCTGGAACTGGCCGCCATGGGGGCCATGGGCAACCTTATTCTGGAGGGGTGGTGCCGGGCCCTGGGGCAGGATGTGACCTCCTGCCTCCCCACCGGCGTGGAGCACCTGAACCTTTCCATCTCTACCTCCGACCAGATGATCCAGCACAAGTTCAAGGGAAAACTGGACCGGGCCCAGGTCATCCGGGAGATGGTGGAGGCGGTAACCTCCGCCCGCCACTCCGGCATCAAGACCCTGGGGGTAAATGCCGAGGACGCCTCCCGAACGGACATGGGCTACCTTATCGAGTTTGCCCAGGCTGCGAAAGAGGCGGGGGCAGACCGCCTCCGCTACTGCGATACCGTGGGCTATCATACCCCACTCTCCATCTATGAACGGGTCAGGACCCTGGCAGAGAAGGTCCAGATACCCATTGAGCTCCACTGCCATAACGACCTCGGCATGGCGGTGGCCAACTCGGTGGCCGGGGCCAAGGCAGCCCTGGATGGCGGTGTGGACGCCTACATCAATACCTGCATCAACGGCATGGGGGAAAGGGCTGGCCAGGCGGACCTCCTATCCTGCATCCTGGCGGTGAAGTTTGCCCGGGGGATGGACAACTACCCCATAGGAGACAATCTCAACCTCAAAGTAGCCAGCCGCCTGGCCCGTTACGTTTCCTGTGCTTTCGGTGTCCCCATCCCCATCAACCAGCCGGGTGTGGGGGCCAATGCCTTTGCCCACGAGTCGGGCATCCACGCCGATGGTGCTCTCAAGGACCGCCGCAACTACGAGCTCTATGACCCCGACTTCCTGGGACTGGATGAGGAAGACAAGGTCCCCGTGGGGCGCGTCATCACCACCGGAGAATACGGCGGCATGGCGGGGTTCAAGTATGTCTATGGCCGTCTGGGGATCACCTTCCCCGATGAGAAGCTAGCAGAAAAGGTCCTAGACCTGGTGCGCTACGCCAACCTTCACACCCAGCTACCCCTCACCGACGATGAACTTAGGCTCATCGCCCGATATCCTGAACAGATAAGACAAATCCTCACCATCACCCCCTGAAGCTGGCCCGTTACAGCAGGAGAGAAGTGAACCCCTTTGAATTCGGCCTTACGGGCGGACTGGAGATTCTCGTTATCCTCCTGCTGGCCTTTCTGGTAATTGGCCCGGGGAGAGTCATCCGCGCGGCAAGATGGGTGAGTAACCTCGGGAAGCGGGCCCGGAACATCGGCTCGGGGGCCCAGGCCACCACGAAATCCGATAGGCCGAAGAAACAGGACAGACTGCCTGCGAAACCAAAAAGGTCGGTTCGGAGCTAACCCAGGACCTGCCCGACATGACGCGGAAGAGAAGAGGTCAGAAAAAGGGTTGACCCCGGCCTAGGCTTTTTCCTCCTCGTCCCGCCGCTCCCAGATGGGGATGGTGAAGCGGTCGATGAATTCCTTCCGGCTCTCCATCAAGAAGCGTTCCATTTCCTGACGGGCCTTCCCGGCCATCTGCCTCAGGTCCCCCAGGTCCACCTCCAAGCCCAGGAACTGGGCCAGGGCCTCCACCACCACCAGGGAGGCGGCGGGATTTTCTACCTGGGGCGCGAAACGCGGGGTCTCACCCAAAAGACAAATGGTCTCCAGCCCCCTTTCCCGTGCCACCGCCAGCAGCAGGCCGTTCATCCCCGCCACGTAGAAGTCCCCCTTGAGGACCACCCCATACTTCTGGAGCTCCTCGGCCATTTGGGGAGAGGAAGCGGCCCCCCACACCCGGGGCTGCTCTGGGAACTCTGGGACCAGGGCTGCCGCCAGGGTGATAACCCTCTCCACGCCCAGCCTCTCCCCCACCTCCAGCACCCGGCAGGCGAAATCGTAGGCGTGATGGGAGGGCTGAGCCTCCCCTGTGAAAAAGACCAGGTCGCCACGACGTTGTGGGTGGCGCCAGTAGTGGAACTTGTTCTGGGGGAAACGGGGGGGCTGGATGAGATTCCCCTCTATGAACACCCCCCCCACCTCAGAGTAAGGCATGGGGTCTATCTCGGCAAACTCCACCGCCTCCAGCTTCTCTCGCAGGTAGGCCACCCCCTGCAAGGCTACCTGTCCCATCCCCGGCCAGGCCGCTACCAGGGATGGCCTGTGGAGCTGTGGTTCCTCATAAATGCGGATTGTCTCCATCACTTGACCCTGGCTATCTCCTCCTGGAGCCGGGAGAGCTCGCCCCCGAATTCCCAGCCCAGTTTGGTCTGTACCTCATGCCAGCGCTGCTGGAACTCGGCCGACCTCTCCACATCCAGCCGCTGGTGAGTAGGCAACGACTGCTGGGCCAGGGCCTGCTGTGCCTGGGCCCGCCGCACGGTCGCCTCCAGCTCCTTCTTCAAGTCTTCGTGGGACTTTATGACGACCCTCTCATACTGGGCAAAGAGGCTGCCCAACCGGGCGGCGATGTGGGAGACCTGGCTCTTGTTCTTCTTCAGCATCTTGAGGCCCTCCATAGCCCGATTGGCCTCCCGGCGTAGCCGACCGTTGCGGGGGAGGGCGAGGTTGGAAATAAGGGTGGCCTCCACCCCGGCCTGGATATACTTCCGCTTTCCCTGGGAGAACTCCTCCAGGGCCTTCACCAGGTCGTAATCCTCCTCTTTGAGATACCTGGCGGCTATCTTCGCCCCCTCGGGCTGGAGTTCCAGTTCCAGGGCCTTCTCCTCGGTTACCTCTACCTTTTCTGCCCTCTCCCAGGCCCGCTCAAAGGCACTCTTCATCTCACCCATGGTGGGGCAATTATATCACCTTCCCGCCCCCGACCGGCAGAGCGCGAAAGGCTCCGAAGACCGGAAGACAACACCCCCGAGCCGCCCAAGAGGGCATATGCGAACGTGGTTTCAAATTCTGTTCAAGAAGATCGTGCAGAAGTCCCTTTGAGATCGGGGATCCATGTGGTATGGTAGTGATGAGCCCTCCGGTGCGCTTGGGCCACCTTACCAGCCAGGTAAGGACCCCGAAAAGCCGGAGGGCTCGTCGTTACCATGGTAATGACTCCGAAGCAGCGCTGTCAATGGCCCTCAACAATACCGGCCAGTATTGTGCCTGGATTCTTTCTGGGTCAAGGCTCCGGTTGACTAACGGGAAGGGGGGGAGTACAATAAATGCGTATCTGAGGGAAGGAGACGGCGATGAGAGAGCAGGTGGAAAAGGTGCTGGAGCAGATAAGGCCCTTCCTCAGGGCCGATGGGGGGGATGTGGAGCTGGTGGAGGTGAAGGAAGGGGTGGTAAGGGTCCGGCTCCAGGGGGCCTGCTCTGGCTGCCAGATGTCCCTCGTCACCCTCAAGGACGGAATTGAGCGCATCCTCAAAAGGGAAGTCCCCCAGGTCAAAGAGGTCCTGGCAGTAGAGTAAGGGTTATTCTTTTTCGAGCTCAAAGGCCCGGTGGAGGGCGCGGATGGCGTCCTTGACCCGGGCCTCTTCAATTATACAGGTAATCCTGACCTCCGAGGTGGTGATGAGCTGGATGTTTATCCCCTCCGAGGCCATGGTGCGGAACATCCGGGCGGCGAAGCCCGGGGTGTTCTGCATCCCGGTGCCCACGATGCTCACCTTTCCCAGCCGGGTATCACTGCTTGCCTCCCGTGCCTTCATCTCCCGGGCCACAGGCTGAACTATCTCCAGGGCCTTCTTCAGGTCCCCACGGCTGACAGTAAAGGTGAGGTCGGTGATGCCCTGGAGGCTGGCATTCTGGACAATGGTGTCCACGCTGATGCCGGCCTGGGCCAGGGGCTCCAAGAGAGCGGCGGCTATGCCGGGCTGGTCGGGGACCCCCACCACCGTTATCTTGGCCACATCCAGGTCATGAGCTATGCCGCGAACCTTATTCCTTACCTCCATTGAAACTCCTCCATGTATCAAAGTGCCAGGGGCGTTGGTGAAACTGGAGGCCACCAGGATAGGGATATTGTAGAGCTCCCCCAGCTCCACGGCCCTGGAGTGCATCACCCTGGCCCCCCAGCTGGCCATCTCCAGCATCTCCTCATACCCAATCTCGGAGAGGCGACGGGCCTCCGGGACAACCCGGGGGTCGGCGGTGTGGACCCCCTCTACATCAGTGTATATCTCACAGCGCTCGGCCCCGAGGGCGGCCGCCAGGGCCACGGCGGTGGTATCGGAGCCGCCCCGGCCCAGGGTGGTGATATCCATGTCCCTGTTGATGCCCTGGAAGCCGGCCACCACCACCACCCTCCCCCCCTCCAGTTCCTTCCTCAGGCGGTGGGCCTCCACTGCCAGGATGCGGGACCGCCCGTGCCGGGCGTCGGTCCAGATGCCCGCCTGGGACCCGGTCAGGCTTATGGCGGGCACCTTCATGGCATTGAGGGCCAGGGACACCAGGGCCGAGGAAACAACCTCCCCCGTCGATAGGAGGAGGTCCAACTCCCTCTCTTCCGGCTCTGGGGCAACCTCATGGGCCAGGTCAGCGAGCTGGTCAGTGCTGTCCCCCATGGCTGAGACCACCACCACCACCTGATGTCCCTGCTCGCGGGCCCGGGCAATCTTCCGGGCCACATGCTTTATCCGCTGGGCATCGGCGACGGAGGTACCACCATATTTATGCACGATCAATGACATTTCAGACCTCACTCCTCCTTCCAGGGTCTTTCCTCCGCGCCCCTGAGGCTGGGCCGGGTGATAAGGGAACGCCCCCCCACACCAGCCCCCGCCGCCGCTTTCTCCAGGGCACGGGCTATCTCAGGGGCCCTCTCTTCCCCATCGGTGAAGGCCAGGATGCTAGAGCCTGCCCCGGAGAGGAATACCCCCCGGGCCCCCGCCTGGAGGGCAGCGTCAAAAAGCCTCCCCATAGCTGGGAAAAGGGCCTGGCGGGCCGGCTGGTGGAGGCGGTCCTGGGTCCCTGGGCCCAGGTACTCCAGCTCCCCCGTCACCAGGGCGCGGACCAGGAAAGCCACCCGGGCCAGATTGAAAACCGCGTCCTCCCGGGAGACCTGGGGGGAAAGGAGCACCCGGGCTTTCCTGGTAGGCATCTGAAACTCAGGAATAAAGAGCACCGCAAGGAGTGCGGTGGGCAGAGGCAGAGAGGCCCGGATGAACTCATCCCCGTCCCTGGCCACCGCCTGACAGCCGCCAAAGAGGGCCGGGGCCACATTGTCGGGGTGGCCCTCCATTACTGCCCCTTGGGCCAGGAGCTCTTCCCGGGATAATGGCTCCCCCAGGAGGAGATTCCCCGCCACCATCCCCCCCACTACTGCCGCCGCACTGGAACCCAGACCCCGCCCCGGCGGGACGCGGTTCCTGGCAAATATCCTGAGCCCCGGTACCACCGCCCCCGCCCTCTCAAAGACCGCCGCCAGGCCCCGATAGACCAGGTTCCTCCTGTCCTGAGGGAGGCTTTCGGCCCCATAACCCTCCAGGGAGAACTCAAGCCCCCGCCCCGCCTCCACTGCCACCTCATTGAAAAGCTCCAGCGCCATCCCCAGGCAATCAAAGCCCGGGCCCAGGTTGGCCGTGGTGGCGGGTACACTCACCCGCACCCTTTCCCTCATTTGACGCCCCATTATACCAATGTCACCTTCCTCCCTGTCAACGCATTCAACCAGGGTTTTATGAGGAATCCCCGGAGACCCCGCCCTTGCCCTCCCGCGCCCCAGCCCCTATAATGCCCCCACCGGGGAGTGGCGCAGGGTGGTAACGCGCAGCGTTCGGGACGCTGAGAATTATGATAAGGCATTGACGGGGAGTAGCTCAGCCCGGTAGAGCGCTTGGTTCGGGACCAAGAGGCCGGGGGTTCAAGTCCCCCCTCCCCGATTGCAGCTTTCAGAATTCCCCAGAATCGCTTCCGTCCCCCTCCCGCGATGACGGGGTATAGGGTCAGGCCTGGTTTTCAATGGTGGCGTCCGGGATGAGGAGTTCTCTATCCTTTTGAAATACAGGCTTCTTTCTACCTTTCGGTTTGTGCGCTCAGGCAACACTCACGAACTGCTTGGGGCTTGACAAAATGCTACCCGGGCGCTAGGGTTCAGCTTATCGGTTGACCAGGGCAAAGGAGGAATGAAATAAGACAGCGCGCGTCAATGCTCTCCACGCTTTCTCAGCTCTTGCCAATTGTTCTCCTGTTGATTGGAGCTGTACTTGGCTGTGGACGCCCAACCGCGCGCACAGCGACCCCCTCGGTTACAAATACACCCGCCTCAACACAAACGCCCACGCCGACTTCTGGACCTGCGCCGGGTGCTACCCCCATTCCGACACCCGTGCCAGGGCCTGCGACTACGCCTATGCCCGGTCCCGTTGCAGCCTGGACCCACCAGTTCGGCTCCCCCGCTTGGGATAGGGCAAACGGGGTGACCGTAGACAGACAAGGGAACATCATCGTGGCGGGCGCTACACAGGGCGCCCTGCCCGGTCAGACCCTGGGCGGCGACTGGGATGCCTATCTGAAGAAGCTCAGCCCAGCCGGAGCCGAGCTATGGACCCGCCAGTTCACAAACTCGGTTTCGGTTGGGGTCTTGGCATTGACGGCGGATGCAACAGGGAACATCATTGCGGTGGGCCACACTGTGGGCCCTCTGCCCGGCCAGACCGGAGCTGGCGTGGATGACGCCTATGTGCGGAAGCTCAGCCCGGCGGGCACGGACCTATGGACCCACCAATTCGGCTCTGCCGCCGGGGAGTGGGCCTTTGGGGTGGCTTTGGACGCGTCTGGGAACATCGCCGTCGTGGGCGCCACAGATGGCGCCTTCCCAGGCCAGACCAATGCTGGCTACGAGGATGCCTGGGTGCGGAAGCTCAGCCCGGCCGGCGCCGAGCTGTGGACCCGCCAGTTCGGCTCACCCGATTTGGACAGGGCTAGTGGGGTGGCGGTGGACGCGTCAGGGAATATCATCCTGGCAGGCCGTACACAGGGCGCCCCCCTCGAAGTGGACCCGGTGGAGGAAGGCATTACCGCGGCTGGCGACACGAAAGGTGCTCTGCCCGGGCATGTCCCGGCTGGCTCCTCGGACGCCTTTGTGCGGAAGCTCAGCCCTGAGGGGGTTGAGCTGTGGACCCACCAGTTCGGCTCCCCCAATTTTGCTGAGGCTTCTGCGGTGGCAGTGGATGGGACAGGAAACATCATCGTGGTGGGCCACATAGTGGGCGACCTCCCCGGCCAGACCCAGGTCGGCTACGACGACGCCTTTGTGCGGAAGCTCAGCCCGGCGGGCGCAGAGCTGTGGACCATCCAGTTCGGCTCCCCCATCTATGCTGGGGCTTTGGCGGTGGCGGTGGACGGGACAGGAAACATCATCGTGGCAGGCCACACATTGGGCGTCCTTCCTGGCCAGACCCGGGCTGGCCTCAATGACGCCTTTGTGCGGAAGCTCAGCCCGGCAGGAGACGAACTGTGGACTATCCAATTCGGCTCCCCCAATAGGGATGGTGCTACTGGGGTGGCAGTAGATGCGGCAGGAAACATCATCGTGGCGGGTGAAGCGCATGGCGCCCTGCCCGGCCAGACCTATGCTGGCCTCGGGGATGGCTTCGTCATCGCCCTGAGCCCCGAGGCCCCATTGGCTCCTCAGCCAACAAGAATCAGCGTAGTCTTTCACCCGGACTTTCACCAGGTCTATTCTTCAGCAAACGAGGCTTTCGCGCCAGGGAGAATGGCATCTATCACAAGAGAGCTTGAGGGCTTCTACGATTTCGTTGAACCCGAACCAGCCAGCGAAGAGGACCTGAGAAGGGTCCATACACAACAGCATATCGACTCCGTCAAACTGAACCCCAAGCTTTATGATATTGCGCGCCGGGCAGCTGGCGGAGCGATTTTGGCCGGTGAGCTGGCGGCAGCCGGAGAGCCTGCATTTGCCCTCATCACACCACCCAGCCATCATGCGGGTCCTGACAGCTACATCGGCTATTGCTATCTCAACAATGTCGCCGTTGCCATCAGGAAACTGATTGATGAAAACAAAATACAAACAGCGCTAGTCATTGACTTCGACTTTCATTTCGGAGAGGGCACGGCGGAGCTATTTCGCGATGACGGAAGGGTGGCCTACTTTTGGCTACCAGTCGAAGGGAATAGGACTCAACAACTTGCAGCCCTGGAAGAATATCTCAGGCAAGCGACTAATTATGACATTCTAGCAGTATCGGCTGGCTTTGATAGAGCAAGAGAAGAACGGGGTGGGGTATTCGAAACTGAAGACTACACTACTATTGGCAGATTGCTCAAGGGAACTGCAGAGAGAAACTCTCAGGGACGAAGATTTGCCGCCTTAGAAGGAGGCTATAACCACCAAGTCTTGGGCAAGAACGTAAAGGCTTTCCTGCAAGGCTTTCAATAGGAATCAGACCTCAGAGATTGTTGTCAATCACCAGGAATGAGACACTTTGGAACCCGGGACATGGGTATGGTCTCCAGGGGGTGTTGCGGCTACCTGAGGGTCTGGTCATAGAGTTTTCAGTCCTTGACGACCCGGGCCCTCATCTCCCTTCTATGCCGTAGGACCTGCGCCTCAATCCCCGGAGCACACCGGCGGGCGTCACATCACTCAGCGTTCACAGGGGCCTGCTTCAGACTCCGTCCACCGGTATGCTGGTGGTGCCCCAGCCTGCTGTTCCCCGGTTACGGAACTGCCCGGTCACCGTGTGCTCAGCGGCCCCCTCCCCCCTTGTCCCTCGACCCCACGCCACTCAGAGCGCAAAACCCTGAACCCGACGAGGCTCCACCAGCCCCCCCCAACTCTGAGCTACCCGGTTCAGGCCCACCCCCCCGGCTCCTCACGATGTTACAACAACGTTACATCCCTTTACCAAAGTAATACCCTCGGAGCCCTTGACAAAATGAAATAGTGCGTGTAGACTCGTGTCATATGGTTGTAATGTACATTGTACTCATCCTACAACAGAAGGAGGTTAAGATGAGGAAGTCGGCAGGGTTCACGCTGATAGAGCTAATGGTGGTGATGGCCATCATGGCCATACTGGTGGGGGTGGTGCTCCCCGGGGTGACAGGGGTTGGACTGACCGGGAAGTTGACGGGGAGGGATGCAGAGATAAAGGAGATACAGCAGGCGGTCCAGAGGTTCAACACCGATACTGCCCTCTGGCCCACCTCAAGTGGCAATTTGCCCTCCGCGGCCCTGGTCACCACGGCAGCTACAACAACCATGCTCTCGGTCATAGACTTTGACTCTGCTCCTGTCGGGACCACCAAGGTGTTGTACCCGGACTACATGATGAAGGTCCCGGAGCACGCCACCGACACAGTGGCCACCGATGCTGGCGGCACCAGGACGGTAAATGCTTCAGCGACCGCCGCCAACCCCATCACCCAGGGCGACGGAACAGTCCTGACCCTGGCCGCGAGCCAGTCCTTCAACGGGGCCTATGTCCTGGACAGGAACGGCAGGGTGTGGGCCCTCATCAATGCCGTTGAGTACTAAGAGGGCTTGAGATGAAGAGAATCAGCGGCGGTTTTACCCTTGTCGAAATACTGGTGGTGTTGGCCCTCATCGGGGTGCTGGCTCTGGTGGTGGTGCCCAACCTCGGGGGGCTGGTGGGGAGGGGCGCGGAGCAGGGCTACAACTCCGACCGGAGCGCCATCCAGGCTGCCGTGGACTCCTACTACACCGACCCCACCACCAGAGTGGGCGGGCAAAGGCAGTATCCTACCAAGAGCGGGGCGGGCACCAACCCCACCTACAGCGCCGGTACCTGGAGCAGCGACGGGGGGTTCATCTATTTTGACAAGATAGTAGCCGACGGCTATATGAGCGATGCCCCCGCCTCGGGGGGCTACCAGAACCGGGTGAGTACCGGCCCCGACACCTTCGGCACGGGCTCCTACAACTGGTATACGGACCCCAGCGGCAGGGTGAAGGCCTGGTACTGGCCCACGCCAACTCCTACTCCAGGCACACCGGAATCGGGCTACAAGTCGGGGGTATTCCCCTAATCCTGCGAATAGAGGGTGGGACCCGGGCATAGGTCTGAGGTCCCACCCTTTCATAGCCTGAAAGTACCATTCCAATCCGTAGACGAAGTGAGGAGGACTATGGTAGCATCAGCCCGCAAGATGGAAAAGATAACGGTCTTCCTGGTGGACAGCCAGGGCCTCTTCCGTCAGGGAGTGAAGCTGGCCCTGAACCAGACACAAGATATTGAGGTGGCGGGGGAGGCGGACCTCAGCGATGAGGTCCCGGAGCTTATCCAGACCTTCTCCCCACACATCGTCCTGATGGATGCCAACCCGCCCTTCCTGGACGGGCTGGACCTGGCCAGGCGCATAACCCAGCGCTGCCCCACCGTCTCGGTCATCGCCCTCACCTCCCATGAAGACGATGATGAGTTCTTCCAGGCCATCCGTTCCGGAGCGGCGGCCTACCTGGGAAAGAGGGCCGGCGCCGAGGAGCTGGCGGAGACCATCCGCCGGGTCCACCGGGGGGAATACCCCATCAATGACTCCCTCCTGGTCCGGCCCCGGGTGGCCCAGCAGGTCCTGCGCCAGTTCCAGAGCCTCTCCCTTATGGGCAAAAGGGCGGAGGCCCTGGCCGCCCCCCTCTCCCCCCGGGAGCTGGAGATACTGACCTACATTGCCCAGGGCTTCCAGAACAAGCAGATCGCCCATACCCTGGCCATCAGCGAGCAGACCATCAAAAACCACATCACCTCCATCCTGAGGAAACTGGATGCTAATGACCGCACCCACGCCGTAGTCCTGGCCATACGCCAGGGGTGGATTTCTGTGGAGGGCAAACCTAAGACCCCCCAGTCAAAGCCATCCCAGGAAAACACGGCGTATTCTATGGGGAACCCGGAATAGTAGCTGTGGAGGTCCGAGATGAAAGTCCTGGTTATTGACGACTCACCCGAGGTAACGGAAGCGGTAGCCCTCTGCTTTGAGCTCCGCTGGCCCCACAGCACCATCGTCTCCGCCCTCACCGGGAACAAAGGGGTTGACCTGGTAGAGGCAGAAAGCCCGGACATGGTCATACTGGATATCGGCCTGCCTGATATTGACGGCTTTGAGGCCTGTCGCCAGATTAGGGCCTTCTCCGAGACCCCCATCATCATGCTCACGGTGCGGGACAGGGATGTGGACATCGCCCGGGGGCTGGAGCTGGGGGCCGATGACTACATCACCAAGCCCTTCAGCCACATTGAGCTCCTGGCCCGGGTCCAGGCGGTGCTGCGCCGGGCCCAGATGCTCCCCTCTGGCTCAGGCGAGCCCCCTTTCCAGGCAGATGAACTGTGGATAGACTTCAACAGCCGCGAGGTGAAGGTGAAAGGGGAGACCGTCAAGCTCACCCCCACGGAATACAGCCTCCTCTACCACCTGGTGAAGAACGCCGGGCGCGTGCTCACCCACCGCACCCTCCTGGCCAAGGTCTGGGGCCCGGAGTATACCGATGCCACCAACTACCTCAAGGTCCACATCCAGCACGTAAGGCAGAAGCTGGGGGACGATGCCAACTCTCCCCGCTACATCCTCACCGAGCACGGGGTGGGCTACCGCTTTGCCAAGTCCAACGCGGGATAGTTTGCCCGTGGATCCGGAGCCACCAGACCACCAACGCCACCCCGCCAGAAAAGGACCGCTGGCAAAGCATGTCCTCTTTACCAAATCTTCACCAGAGCTATACGAGCGAGGTTCGCCCCTTAACCCCCTTCTTGACGCGGAGGTGGTAGGGTGGAGGCAATCGGGGGAAACCCGAATTGAAAGGGGGTTAGCTAGCAAATGAACAGATACCGGTGGCCCATCGCCCTCATGGTACTGGCCTCAGCCCTGGCCGTCGCCCTGCTTGTCCCGGCCTCGGCCCTGGCCGCCAAGCCCACAGCTTTTGAGGCATCTGGAGCCGCAGCCATAACGGGTCCTTTTGCCCAGTGACCAAGCCCTTCGACCGAGGACCCAACCCGGTGGCGTGTTGTCCACGCGGCGGATGAGCCTGTGGACGGTGCTATTGGAACTTCCAACTGGGATGCGTTGCCTGCTGGAAGCGTGCTCACCACTCTGCACGATGGTCAGATAGCCCTGAGACCCGAGGGGTACTTTGCGGGAAGCCTGCGCGGGACATTTACCCTCTACGCCCCCGGAGGCACCCTCAGCGGGAATATGAGCGGGAGGGTGTCTGGCCGGGCTGTTCCGGGTGAGGACTACATCTCTGACTCCGGCACCTGGACATCAACCACCGGCACAGGGGCCCTTGCCAAGACGAAGGCCGGTGGCACCTGGGACGCCTACCTTGTCTGGGATGACGTTGCGGGAACCTATGTGGGGACCATAACCATAAGGGGAACACACCAGTAGGGCAAGAGGGAAAAGGGAGAATTATCGTCCTCAAGGGGGGCTGGCCGGGGGGCCCCGGCCGGCCCACCCTTTTGGGCCATCAGGAATTTTATGAACATGTTTGAAGTGGGAGAATAGGGTTGAGCAAGGGGCTGATGAGGCTCTACTTTGACGGGGTCTATAACCGGGCCTATGACCTGACGGTGGCCCGGCTCTCCCCATACCGCCGCCTCCAGGCCCGCTGTCTAGACAAGCTGGAACTCAGCGGTGACAAGTCCATCCTCTGTGTTGGGCTAGGCACCGGCAATGAGGTCCTGGGCATCCTGGCAAGGAACGGCACAGGCCACCTGAGCCTTACAGGGGTGGATATCTCCATGAGCGGCCTGGACCGGGCATCCAGGAAGGCCCAGGGCAGGGGCAAGCATATGTCTGCTCTGCGGATGGACGCCCACCGCCTGGGCTTCAGCGACGGGAGCTTTGATGTGGTCATCTGCCTCCACCTGATGGGCTTTCTGGAGGACGACGCCAGGGCCACCCGGGAGGTCTTCCGGGTACTGAGGGGGGGTGGGCAGTTTGTCATCACCTATCCTTCGGGGAGGGGAGGGCCGGGGCTGGCCGGGGAGATATGGCATGGCGTCTGGGGAAAGCTCCGGGCGGGGAAATACACCCAGGCCATGGGGGAATGCCTGGCCGGTATCGGTGCGGGAATGCTGTATATGCCGGCAAGTCTCTGGGTCAGGCCAAAACAGGGCTTCTACTCGCTCTCTGACCTGAAAGCCCTCTTATCCTCCTTCACGCCCGGGGGCTGCTCCATAGAAGAGGACCCCGTATATCAGGACTTCATCGTCTACGGTAGAAAGTGAGGAGAAACATGCTTGCAGAGGACAGGTTCTTCCAGACCGACAACACTGAGGAGATATGGCGACGGTACTGCGGCTTCCTTGACCTCTCCCTTACTGAGTTCATGGAGACCCAGAGGCACCTTCTGATGGAGCAGGTCAAGCTGGTAGCCAACAGCCCCCTGGGCAAAGCGCTTATGAAGGGCCGAAAGCCAGGCTCGGTGGAGGAGTTCCGCCAGACAGTGCCTTTGACAACATATGAGGACTATATCCCCTACATAGGGAAGTGCCAGGAGGACGCCCTGGTAGAGAAGCCCCTCTTCTGGTGTCATACTGCAGGAAGGGGTGGAAACTTCAAGTGGATACCATATACTGCCAGCGCCTTTGAGAGGATATCTCGCTATGCGATGGCAGGGGGTATTCTGGCCTCGGCCGATTCAAAAGGGGACGTGAACCTGAGGCCCGGGGCCAGGCTCCTCCTCAATATTGCCTCCAGGCCCTACGCCTCCGGTTCCCTCATGTTCCACCTGGCCGACTATTTCACCTATCGCCCCATCCCCCCCCTGCCCCAAGCGGAGGCCATGGAGTTCCAGCAGAGGATTGAGGCCGGCTTTGGGCTTGCCCTTCGGGAAGGGGTGGACTTCATCTTCTCCATGAGCAGCGTCCTGGCCAAGATTGCCGAGGGCTTTGTGGAGCAGGAGAAGAAGTTGAAGTTCTCGCCTTCCATGCTCCACCCGGCGGTGTCCACCCGCCTGGCCTGGGCCTGGCTTGTAAGCCGCATGGAGAGAAGGAAGGTCCTGCCCAAGGACCTGTGGCACGCCAGGGGCATCATCACCTTTGGGGTGGATACCTACATCTACCGGGAGGAAATTGCCCGCTACTGGGGGAAGACGCCCTTTGAAATTTACGGCACGACGGAGATGATCACCAGCGCCATGCAATCCTGGAACAAGAAGGGCATGACCTTTCTCCCCGATGTGGCCTTCTGGGAGTTCATCCCTGAACGGGAGCGCCTGCGCAGCCAGGAGAACGGGGGCCACCAGCCCACCACGGTCCTCCTGGACGAACTCAAGGCAGGGGAACAATACGAGGTGGTCTATACCCATTTCCACGGGATGCCCCTTGTAAGATACAGGATAGGGGACCTTATCAGGGTCCTCTCCCTGGAGGATAGGGAAACGGGGGTCCGCCAGCCCCAGATAACCTTCCAGGCCAGGGCCAGCGAGGTCATAGACCTGGCTGGCCTGACCCAGTTGGACGAGAAGACCGTCTGGAAGGCCCTTGAGGCCACCGGCGTCAGGTACGAAGAGTGGACCGCCCGCAAGGAATATGACCACAATGTCGGTTTCCTCCGCGTGTTTATTGAACTGAAGGGGGACGAGATAGGCCGGGAGCCAGAGATAGAACAGCGGCTGGATGAGCAGCTCAAGGCCCTTGATGTGGACTACCGGGACCTGGAGGGCTGGCTTGGCCTTCAGCCGGTGCGGGTGACCCTGTTGCCCCCGGGCACCTTCGCAAGATATTATGAGGAGAGGAAGAAGGCAGGGGCTGACCTGGTTCACCTGAGACCACCCCACATCAACCCTCCCGAGGTGGTGGTCCAGCAGCTCTTTCAGTTCGCCCATTCCAGGTAGAGCGGGGGGCTCCGGGGAACAAGGGGGCTCGGGGGGATGGTAAGTCCTCTGGCAAACCTTTCCTATCTGTTTCCGCCCCTGGCGGCGGGCATTTTCACCTTCCTTCTCCTGATATTTGCTGTCACCAGGGCGCGTGAGAGCACTGCTCATCGCTTCTTCTCCGCCTTCCTCCTCACCCTGGGGCTGTGGGCCGTCCTTATCTATGTCATGAGGTCCCAACCCTCAACCGAGCAGGCCCTTCTCTGGGACCGCGCGGCGGTGGCGCTGATGATGGTTTCCACCGTCGTCTTCTATCACTTCACACTGGCCTATACCAGACAGGAGAAAAGGAGCTGGGTTAGGCCAGCCAGCCTACTCTATCTCCTTTTCATCGCCACCCTGAGCGCAACCCCCCTCTTCATCCATCACATAGAGCTGAAGAGCTATGGCTATGCCCCTATCTTCGGTATCCCCTTCTACCCCCTGGCCCTTATGGCCTACACCTGGATAGCCCTGGGGGTCTACAACATGCTTCGGGCCTACAAGCGCTCCACAGTTTATGAGGAGAGGAACCGCCTCCTCTACATCGTGGTGGCCACCCTCTTCCCGGTGATAGGGACGCTGTTTGACCTGTTCCCCACCTTCTATCCAATGAGCATCCTGGGCAATCTGGCCTTTTCCATCCTGACCACCGTAGCCATCCGGAGGTATCGCCTCCTGGACATCCAGATGGCCCTCCGCCGGGGACTGGCCTACCTGATAATGAGTGCCCTGGTGGCGCTGCCCTATGTGGGGATAATATTCTTCTTCACCCGGGTCCTGTCTTTTGGTGAAATGAATCCCCTGCTCTACCTGGCCCTGCTCCTCATCCTGGCCTTTTTCCTCCAGCCTCTTTGGAGCCAGATACAGCGGGTAGTGGACCGGTTCTTCTTCCGGGAGAGGTATGATTACTTCAAGGCGCTGGAGGACTTCAGCCAGAGGACCAGGACCATCACCCACCTGGACAGGCTGGCTTCAGAGCTGATCAACCTTATTGTCTCGGCCATGCGGGCCAGCCGGGTATGCCTCCTTCTGCCTTCCGAGAAGGGCAACCTTGTTCCGGTGGCCTACTCGGGGCCTGCAGGCAAAGGAACACCTGTCATATTGATACACCGGGATAGCCCCCTGCTCCTATGGTTGGAGCGGAACGAAGGCTACCTGGAATACCGCAGTTTTGACCTCACCCCTCAACTTCAGGTCCTGACCCCTATGGAGAAGAAGGAGTTGAGGGAGCTGGGGGAGCTATTCATCCCCCTCAAGGTCAGAGAGAAGCTCAGCGGTCTCCTGGTGCTGGGGCCAAAACTTTCCGAGAGCCCCTATACCGGGGAGGATATCCGCTTGCTCTCCATGATAGCCGACCAGACGGCGGTCATTATGGACGACGCTCGCCTTTATGCCCTTGAAAAGGCCCAGGTGGAAGAGCTCCAACGGCTGGATGAGATGAAGACCGAGTTCCTTCAGGTAGTAGCCCACCAGCTCAAGACGCCCATAACCTCTATCAAGGCAGCTACAGGCATGCTTTCGGAGGTGACAGGGGAGTCCGCTATGCGGGAGAGGCTGCTATCAAGCATCGTCCGGGGTGCGGAGGCCTTGGAGAAGCTGGTGACGGATATCCTGGAGTTTGGCAAGATGAAGAGCGGCGTTATTGAACTGCGCCGCGCGCCCGCTGACCTGGGCCGGCTGGTCAGGGATGTGGCCGCCCTTGTCTCCCCGGCCATCAAACGCAAGGAGCAGAACCTTGAGCTGGACCTACCCCCCTCCGGCCCGGTAGCGGTTATTGACGGCCAGCGGTTGGAACAGGCCCTGCTTAATCTCCTGGCCAATGCCAACACCTACACCAGCCTGGGCGGCAACATAGCGGTGCGGCTTCATACGGACGGCGACTCTGTCCGGTTCCAGGTAGAGGACAATGGCCCCGGCATCCCCCAGGAGTACCAGGAAAAGATATTTGAGCCCTATCATCACATCAGAGAGAGCAACGGCCAGCTTCGGGGCGGGACAGGGCTGGGCCTGGCTATCGCCAGGTCCCTGGTAGAGCTCCACGGGGGCAGGCTCTGGGTGGAAAGCACCCCAGGCCAGGGGAGCACCTTCATTTTCACCCTCCCCCTCCAGCCTGACGGAGACCAGCACCAGGCAAAATAGACCTCCCCCAAAAGACCCCCTGCTGGGTCCCCTCAGCGCATCGAAATCCTTCCATGGCCTTTTGGCACCACATAGGATTGCCCGAAAAATCCCCGGGCAGAGGAACCCGAGATTCTGGGCAGCGAATTCTGGGTGGGCGTAGGAAAGAGGTAGCCCTCCACACCTTCCGCCCAAAGGATATAAAGTCCTACCCCTTTACAACACCTTCATCCTTCTTTACGGAAACTTAGCCAAATTTTTGCCCCCGTCCAACACCCTTAACCCCTTCTTTTACCCTCCCCTGCTAATCTTGGTGCAGGTTAGGAGGCAGACGATGATTCAGACAGCAACAGCACCGCCCTTGAAACTGGAGGACCTCTTCACCATTATCC